>JBAQGP010000834.1:0-2543 GCA_049287845.1 Solirubrobacteraceae bacterium
GCGCGTCGGTGGCGCCGGCCAGCACCCGGCCAAAGAGGCCGCTCCCGGCGACGCCGATGCGGGCGCGCAGGTTGCTGCCCCGCGCATCGCCGACGACGCGGTAGTCGACGTCGATCCGGATCGGACCGGTGGCGGTGAGGGCGAGATGCCCGTCGTCGGCCTTGGCCACGTCGACGAGGAACTCCACCCCGCGGCCGGCGAGCTCGCCGCGCACGCGCAGCCGGTCCCCGGTGCACAACCGTTCACGATCGGAGTCCAGAAGCGTGAACGGCACCGGTGACCAACGCGCGATCGCGCCCGGCTCGGTCAGCAGCTCAAGTACGTCGTCCGGCGGTGCGTTGCACGTCGTCTGCGTGGTCCACGTCGACATCTGGCCCCCTTCGTCCTCTGCTCCTGCACCCTCGCGCCCCTGGCGCCATCCGTCGGCGCCCTCGTGCGGATCTTCACATTATCGTCTCGGGCACGCTGTGAGAAGGGGCACACAGAAAAGCCGCGGTGTCAGCCAGTGGCCGCGGTCACGCTGACGGCCTGGTGGGTGACACCTCGGGACGGGCCGACGAGGCGGCGTCGCGCCGCTGCCGACGCCCGATGGCGAGAGCCGGGATGGTCAGGTGGGTGATCGGGCCGATGGCCGTCGCGTAGAGGACGGTCCCCACCCCCACCGTGCCTCCCAGCAGGAACCCGATCACCAGCACCGTCCCCTCGATCGTGGTGCGTACGACGCGCATCGAATGGCCACGCGCGGCGATCCCGGTGCTCAGCCCGTCGCGCGGCCCGGGCCCGAGGCCGGCGCCGATGTAGAAGCCGGTGGCGAACCCATTGCCGATCACGCCGCCCACCAGCAGGGCGATCCGCGCCCACAGGACGTGCGGCGGATGCACCGCGGCCAGCATCACATCCATCACCAGTCCCACGAGCACGGCGTTCATGACGGTGCCCACGCCCGGGCGCTGGCGCAGCGGGATCCAGCCGCATACGAGCACGAGCACGCTGGCGATCACCGCCCACGTGCCGATCCCCAGCCCCAGGGTCCGCGACAGCCCCTGATGAAGCACGTCCCACGGGTCCAGCCCCAGACCGGCGAGGACCGTCATCGAGGCGGTCACGCCATACCCCACCAGCCCCACCAGCAACTGGGCGAAGCGTCGCGCGCGCCGGTCGGCGGGCATGGGGGCGAGCAGGCGGCTCACGGCGCGACGGCACGGTTCATGGCGTTAGACTGGCAGACTTGGCACCGTCGAGACAGGGCCAATCTCGGGATGATGGCACCGTCGTGGCGCTGCGCCGGCTGGCAACACCGCACCTCATGCGGCTGCTCGGCGAATGGCGCGCAGGCGGCGTGGCCTATCCCGCGCTGGCGGCGGCACTGCGCGGGCTGATCGTGGAGGGCCGGCTGCCGCCCTATACGCGTCTGCCATCCGAGCGCGAGCTGGCTCTCGCCCTGGGCGTGTCACGCAACACGGTGACCGCGGCGCTCGACACCCTGCGTGAACAGCGCTATCTCGCCTCGCGCCGAGGCCGGGGCAGCTGGATCACCTCCCCTCCCATGCCCGAGGGCCGGCCGGACGAGGCCGAGCCGCCGGCCGGCGACATCATCGACCTGACTCTCGCCAACCTGCCGGCGCCGCCGGACCTCGCCGAGTTGGCCCTCCACGCCGCCCACGCGCTGGCGCCGGAGCTGGGCGGCCACGGCTATGAGCCGTTCGGGCTCGCCTCGACCCGCGTCGCCATCGCCGGCTACCTCTCGGGACGGGGCCTGGCCACCGAGCCCGCGCAGGTGCTGGTGACGCAGGGAGCTCTGCATGCGTGGGACCTGGCGCTGCGCACCTTCGCCCGCCCCGGGGACCGAGTGCTGCTGGAGACCCCCACCTACCCCGGCGCGCTGGACGCCGTGCGCGCGCACGGCTGCGTTCCCATCGGCGTGCCCGTCAGCGCCGACGGATGGGACCTGCCGTTGTTGCGCGGCGCGCTGCGCGACGCCCGCCCGGTGCTCGGATACCTCATCCCCGATTTCCAGAACCCGACAGGGTTCTGGGCCTCGGCGCGGGAACGCGCCGCCGTGGCCCGCGCGGCTCGCGCGGCCGGCATGCTGCTGGTCAGTGATGAGAGCCTGGCCGAGCTGGTACTCGAGCCGCACGAGGCAGGCGATCCCGGCAGCGCGCCGCCCTCGATGGCCACCGGGGACCCCGGGACCGGCGTGCTCGCGCTCGGCTCGCTGTCCAAGCCGGTGTGGGGTGGCCTGCGCATCGGTTGGCTGCGCGGCGAGCCCCAGCTGGTGCGCCGTCTCGCGCTGGCCCGCGCCGGCCAGGACGTGGGCAGTCCGATCCTCGACCAGCTGATGGCCGTCGAGGTCCTGCGGCGCTTGGACGCGCTGCTGCCCGCGCGCCGCGAGTGGCTGCGCGAGCGCCGCGATGCGCTCCTGAGCGCGGTCGGCCGCGAGTGCCCGCAGTGGCGGGTCGGGCGCCCCTCGGGCGGCATGGCACTCTGGGTCGAGCTGTCTGAGGGCACCACGGCCTCCGCCCTGGCGGCCCGCGGGGTGGCCC
>JBAQGP010000835.1:0-4210 GCA_049287845.1 Solirubrobacteraceae bacterium
GCGCTGGAGGCGAGAGGTGCGCCGGCCGCCTGAGCGCTGGCCAGCTGGCTGGCGAAATCAGTCGAGGTGCCGGTGGCGGCGGCGCCCGTCGAGAACGAGGCGCCCGCGGACGTGGACGCGGATGTGGACGCGGAGGAGCTGCCGGCGAGCGACGCCGGGTCGAGGACCTGCTGCTGCAGCTGGATGATCTGGTCGATACGCCCGACCACTGCACCGATACTCACTGCCATCACATCGGCCGCGCGCGCCGGAATCTTGAGCGTGGTGTGACCCACTAGAGTCGCGCCCCGTGCCACTCACAGGCGCCGACATCGCCACCCGAGCGCACCAGCTCCTGAGCGAGGGCTACGGGCTATATCTGGCCTCCAACGAGGCGGTCCTCGAGCAGCTTGACACGAGCCCGTTCGGCTTGAGCATGCTGTGCCTCGACCTCCTGGGTCCGCCGCAGAACGCCTGGACCCAGGCAGACATGATGCGCGTCTACAACGTGCTCAACGCCGCCGCGTTCGGCGAGAAGAACATTCCGCTGCAGAATTGGGTGATGATCGACCTCGGTCTCCTGCCCTCGGCCTTCCTGCTCGTGACCCTGCCCCTGATACGCGCCCGCGCGGCGGTGATCGAGGATCGCGGCTACGCCGCCGAGCGAACGCGCACCGCTCAGGTGCTCGGCGCCGTGCTCGCCGAGGCCGAGCGGCTGGACTACGACGGGCCGATCCCCGTCGCCGGCTACTGCGCCGCGCCGACGCCGGCGGCCGGCGAATGGGTCGGCTGGTCGTTGTGCTCGGCTCTGCCCGGCCTGGGCACGACCGCGAAAGGAGTGGCCCTCGCGGTCTACCGCGCCCACACGCTCACCGGCGTCGCGCAGTTCACCGACCAGGCGCTGCGGGTCCACCGCCGGTTTGGGCCGATGGAGATCATGGCGCCGACGATCGATCTCCATCCGGTCCCGCACACTATGGTCTACCGCACCCAGGTCTACGGTCCCGACCCGGGACATGCTCCCACGATGTGGCTTGATGCCCGCGACCTCGACGCCCAGCGCGAGATGCAGGCCAAAGTCGACGCGGGGACCAGCCGCTATTTCATCCTGTCCCCTGGTCTGGCCGATGGCCAGGTCCCGATCGTGGAGCTTTCTTCCTGATGCCCGGCCGCCACTATGTGCTCGCCTTCTCCGGCGGCCTGGACACGTCGTTCGCGCTGGCGGTGCTGGTGGACCGCGGCGAGCGGGTGACCACCGTCACCGTCAACACCGGCGGGTTCCCGCCGCAG
Organism: Solirubrobacteraceae bacterium; assembly: GCA_049287845.1. Lineage (GTDB taxonomy): Bacteria > Actinomycetota > Thermoleophilia > Solirubrobacterales > Solirubrobacteraceae > Palsa-465. Next base: position 1,270 of record JBAQGP010000835.1, read on the forward strand.
GAGCTGCGCGAGATCGAGCAGCGCTCCCAGGAGCTGGGCGCCGACGAGCACGTCGTCGTCGACGGTCGCGCGCGCCTGTACGACCAATTCGTCTCCTACATCCTCAAGGCCAACTACCTGCGCAACGGCGTCTATCCGTCCTGCGTCGGGGTCGAGCGGATGCTGCAGGCCGAGGAGGTGACGAGGGTCGCTCTGGACCGCGGGGCCGACGTCATCGCCCACGGTTCGACGGGCGCGGGCAACGATCATGTCCGCTTCGACGCCGTCACCAAGGCGCTGGCGCCCACGCTGGAGATCGCCGGGCTCATCCGTGACGAGCAGCACACCCGCGAGGACGAGCGCGACTTCCTGCGTGAGCGCGGGCACGCGGTCTCGGACATCACCGCCAAGTACTCGTTCAACTTCGGGATCCTCGGCACCACCATCGGCGGCGAGGAGACCTACGGGTCCTGGGATTACCTGCCCGAGGAGGCGTGGCCGACGACACGCGCGATCGCCGACGCGCCCGACGAGCCGGCCGAGCTGGTTCTGCGCTTGGAGCGGGGGCTGCCGGTTGCCTGTGAGACCGTGAGCGGCGTCGCGCCGGCCGACGCCGAGGTCGGCGAGCTGGGCATCGGCATCCCCGGCTACGACACGCTGGCGCTGCTCAATCGCATCGGGGGAGCGCACGGTGTGGGCCGCGGCATCCACACCGGCCAGACCATCATGGGCATCGTCGGGCGGCTGGGCTTCGAGGCGCCGGGGATGCTCATCCTCATCGCCGCCCACCGCGAGCTCGAGCGCCTCGTCCTCACGAACGCCCAGCAGACGATCAAGGCCTCGCTGGGCACCACGTTCGGCGACATGCTGCATGAGGGTCGTTATTACGACCCGCTGCTCACCGACATCCGCGCCTTCCTGGACAGCTCCCAGGAGCGCGTCACCGGCGAGGTGCGGGTGCGGCTGCACAAGGGCAACATCGTGCCGCTCGGGACGCGCAGCGCCTACAGCCTGCTCGACGCGGGGCGGCGCCTGGGGTCCACCTACGGTCACGGCTCCTCACTGTGGACCGGTGAGGAGGCACGGGCGTTCGCGCACATCTACGCGACGGCGGGCGCGCTGGCCCAGTCGGTCACCGGCGAGGACCCGGCCTAGATCGTCTGGCGCGAGGCGGGGGGCGCGATGGTGAGGATCGCCACCAGCAGCGCCTCCAAGCGCTCGAGCTCGGACACCGGGATCGATTCCGAGACCTGATGAGGGTCGCGCCCGCCGCTGGCCAAAGCGACGACATCGGTGACCGGCGCCAGATAGTTGGCCTCCAGCGTGGCCTGTCGATCCTCCAGGACGACACGCAGGCCGTCCACCCGCGCGGCGGCGGCCTGGACCAGCGCCCGGGCTCGGGAGTCCTCAGCGTGCGGGAACGGCGGCACCATGCGTGAGCGATCACGGATCCAGTCATGGCGCGCGCCGTGCGCGTCGCACACACGCGCGATGGTGTCGGTGATGGTCTGGACCGTGTCCTCGATCTCCTGCACGGAGTAGCCGCGCACCTCCCCGCGCACGAGCGCCAGGTCCGGGACGGAGTTGGTGAGCGCGCTGTGCAGCGCGGACCGCACCCCGCCGGCCGCGAGGACCTCGGGGGTGAGGCGGTCAGTGATCGAGCCGCCGACGATCGCCGCGATGTTGGCGCTGCCGCCGCCCGGCAGGCGGCCGAGCGGCAGGGCGCCGACGATCTCCGATGCCACCGCGATCGCGTTGACGCCTGCCTCGGGGTTGGCGGCGGCGTGCGCGGCGCGCCCGTGGACGGCGAAGGCAAACGAGGTCTGGCCCAGCGCGCGGGTGATGACCGTGCCGACGGGCTTGGCGCCGTCCACGGAGAAGGCGCAGTCGACGCGCTGCAGCAGACTGGCCGCGAGCAGCCCGGCGCCCATCTTGCCGCTCTCCTCACAGCAGGTGAAGGCGGCGAGAACCGTGGGGCGCTGTGCTTCGGGCATGGCCGTGGCCGCCGCGCATACGCACATGACCGCGGCGACGGCGGCCTTGTTGTCGGCGCCCAGGATCGTCTCGCCGTCGGAGCGGATGACCCCGGTGTCATCGATGTGCGGCGTGACCGCCGGCGTGCCCGGCTCGACGGTGTCCATGTGGGCGACGAACAGATACGTCGGCGCTCCCGGGCCGCCGGGCACGGAGGCGATGAGGTTGCCGCAGTCCGACCCGTTGACCGCCCCGGCGTCGTCGAACTCCGAGGTGATGCTGTGGCCGGCGAGCCACGCGCGAATGAGCTCGCCGAGCACGCGCTCGCGCCGGCTGGGGGACGGAACCGCCACCAGCTCGAGAAAGAGCTCGGTGACCGACGCGTCCCGGGTCAGAGGCACGCGCGGCAGGTTAGCGGCGGCCGGCGCGACGCCGTGACCGGCGCGACGCCGGCGCGACGTCGTGACCGCGTCAGCCGAGGGTGCGGATCGGCTCGCCGGCGAGGAACGCCGCGATGTCCTGCACCACCTGCCCGTACATGTGGCGCATCCCGGGCTCCGAGACGTAGCCGAGATGGGGCAGCAGGACGACGTTGGGCAGCATGGTCAGCGGGTGCCCGGCCGGCAGGGGCTCGCGGTCATAGACGTCAAGACCGGCCGCCGCGACGACGCCCACGCGCAGCGCGGCCACCAGCGCCGCCTCATCGACGATCGGGCCGCGGGAGGTGTTGATGAGCGCGGCCGTCGGCTTCATCTGGAGCAGCTCGGGGCCGCCGATGAGGCCACGGCTGCGATCGCTCAGCACGAGGTGGATGGAGAGGAAGTCGGCGCAGGCCAGCAGCTCGGCCTTGGAGACGCGGCGCACCCCAACCTCCGCGGCGCGCTCGTCTGAGAGGTTCTGGCTCCAGGCCACGACCTCCATGCCGAACGCCCGCGCGGGGCCGACCATGGCCGCGCCGAGGTTGCCCAGGCCGGCCAGACCCAGCGTC
>JBAQGP010000836.1:0-13295 GCA_049287845.1 Solirubrobacteraceae bacterium
CTAGAGACTGAGCCGCCGGCCCAGCTCGGCCGTGTGCCGGCGGGCCACCGGGATGGTCTGGCCGTCGGCGAAGGTCAGCTCCGCCGTGCCGCCGAGCACCGGCGCCAGCTCCACCGCGTTGCGCAGGTTGGCGACGTACTGGCGGTGGACGCGGACGAAGCCGTGCGGCTCCCAGCGACGCTCGATGTCGGCCATCGTGCAGCGCAGCAGGTAACGGCCCTCGGCGGTCACGATCCGGACGAAGTCGCCGTAGGACTGGACGTAGAGGATCTGCCGGCGCGCCAGCAGCCGCGTGGACCCGCCGTGCAGGTTGGCGACCGCGATCATCTCGTGGTCCTCGGCATCGACTCCACCCGCCCCCCGCCCGCCCGCCAGTGGACCCGCCCCGCCTGTCCTGCGGTCACTCGCGCCTGACTCGACCGCCGAGGCGACGCGCTCGATCGCCTCCTCCACGCGTCGCCGCCCCACGGGCTTGCGCAGGTAGTCGAGCGCGTGGAGCTCGAAGGCGTCCACCGCTGCGTTGTCGTAGGCCGAGACGAACACCAGCTGGGGCGGCGCGGCGAAGCGGCGCAGCACGCGTCCGAGCTCCAGCCCGTCGAGGTTGGGCATACGGACGTCGAGGAAGATCGCGTCATAGGCCTGCGTCGAGGCCTTGACCAGCGCGTCGTGGCCGTCGTAGGCGCACTCGACCTCCTTGACGCTGGGGGAGTTGCGCAGGAGCCTGGCCAGGTCCTCGAGCTGGGTGCGCTCGTCGTCCACAGCGAGGATGGTGAGCTGGTCGCCGCTCATCCCGGGGCTCCCACCGGCGCTGCGCCCGAGAGGAGCGCCCCGTCCTCACCCACGAGGTTGGGGACGGTCATGATCGCCGTCGTGCCCGCCCCCAGCTCGGACTCGAGCCGCAGCGCGTAGCGCTCACCGAAGGTCGCGCGCAGGCGGCCGTCGACGTTGGCCAACCCGATGCCGCCGCCCGTGCCGACCAGGAGCCCGGGCAGCCGGTCGGGGGCGATCCCGCTGCCGTCGTCGGCGACCCGCAGCTCGATGTCCGCGCCCACGACGCGGGCATGCACCGTCACCCGTCCGGTCCCCGCACGTCGTTCGATTCCATGGCGAACAGCATTCTCCACCAGCGGCTGAACCGACATCGCCGGCACGACAGCCCCCAGCGTCTCGGGTGCCACGTCGACCGTGACATGCAGGGAGCGAAACCGGGCCTGCTCGAGCCGCAGGTAGCGCTCCACATGCTCGAGCTCCTCGGCCAGCGTCACGTACGAGCGGCCGTCGCGGAACAGGTAGCGGGTGAACTCGGCGAAGTCGATGAGGAGCTCGCGCGCGTCCTCGGGGCGGGTGTGGATGTCGCCGGCGACCGCGGCCAGCGCGTTATAGATGAAGTGGGGCGAGATCTCGGCTCGCAGCGCGCGCAGCTCGGCTCGGGCCAGGCGCTCCTCCTGGTCGGCCACCACGGACAGCTCGAGCTGAGCAGAGACGAGGCTGGCGGCCTCCATGACCACCCGGACCTCGCTCGCCGGCGGTCGCCCCGGGCGTCGGTAGAAGGCGATCAGCGTCCCCGCGCGCCGGCCTTGCACGAGCAGCGGGGCCAGAACCGCGGAGCGGAGCGGGCAGCTCGGGTCAGAGGACGTGAGGCGTGGCTCGATGCGGACACGGTCGTCGCGGGTGCGCGCCAGCAACCGGCTGAGCATATCGCCGGGCCGGACCTGCTCTCCGCCCTCCCCGTCGATGGCCAGCACGGTGCGCGCATCGGCCAGGGCCACGGACGCCGCGCCCGTGAGGTTGCGCAGATGTGGAACCGCGTGGGCCGCCGAGCTGGGGCTGAGACCCCTCCGGAGATGCGGCAGGGTGGCGGTGGCCGCATGCAGCGCGGACTGCATGCCGATCGCCGCGGGTGTCCGGGCGGCCCGTGGGGCGCGCACAATCGCCCACCCGATTCCGATGAGGGTGGCGAGTCCGGCCCCGAGCAGCACACCGACGACGACGCTCATGGGTGATTTCTAACCATACCGGCGACCACGGCCGGGTCTGTCCGTACGGTGCCGAACATCCCATCCACGCGCCCCCGGGCAATATGCTCCGCGGCCACAGTGGAGGTGATCCTCGGTGTTCTCCTTGGATGGGCGATCGCCGCGTCGGTGATCGCGGCCTTTCGGCTGGTCCGTCCGCCGCGCGTGATCTCCAACGAGCAGCGCGCGATGCAGGAGGCGCTGCACGCCGCGACCGCAACCCTGCCGCATCTGCGCCGCGGGCTCTCCGCCGACAGCGCCGCCAAGACGGTCGGGCACCTGCTCACGCTCACCCAGGCGCGCGCGGTCGCGCTGCTTGACTCCGGTGACGTCCTGGCGTTCGCCGGCGCCGGCGTGGACCATCATGATCCGGGTGAATGGGTGGCGCTGGCCGCGCACGCCGGCCGCGATGACCGTCTGCATGTCGAGAATCGGATCCGGTGCGCGGATCCGAGCTGCCCGATCGGCAGCGCGGTGCTCGCGCCGCTCGTGGTCCGCGATGAGCGCGTCGGGACGTTCGTGGCGCTGTTCTCCCGCGGCTGGCGATTGACGCCCGAGGAGACGCGGACCGTCGGCGACGCGGCCAGCCTCGTCTCGGCCGAGCTCGCCCTCGCCGAGTTCGAGGCGCAGTCCGAGCGGCTGGCCCGCGCCGAGCTGCACGCGCTGCGGGCCCAGATCTCCCCGCACTTCGTCTACAACGCGCTGGCCGCGATCGCCGGCTACATCCACTCAAACCCCGAGGAGGCGCGTGAGCTCCTCACCGAGTTCGCCGAGTTCACGCGCTACGCCTTTCGTGGGCGCAGCCCCTACGTGACCCTGGCCGACGAGCTCAGCTACGTCGAGAAGTACCTGCGGCTGGAGCGCGCGCGCTTCGGCGACCGGCTCGAGGTCCGTCTGCAGGTCGCGCCTGAGGTGCTCCCCGCCGTCGTCCCGATGCTGTCGCTCCAGCCGCTGGTGGAGAACGCCGTGCGCCACGGGGTCGAGCGGCGCGGCCGCGGCCGCGTGGAGATCGTGGCTCGCGACATCGACGCCGACGTGGAGCTGCGCGTCACCGACGACGGGGTGGGGATGGACGGCACGCGGGCCGCCGAGATCCTCGCCGGCCACGGCAACGGGGTGGGCCTGATGAACGTCCAGGCCCGGCTCCAGGCGGCGTTCGGCCCCGCGTACGGGCTGGAGATCGAATCCGCGCTGGGCCGCGGCACGACGGTGACGATGACACTGCCCAAGTTCCGGGCCGGGGTGCGGGCGGCGTGAGCGCCGCCGACGGCGACCGGACGCCGCCGTCGCTGCGGTCCCCCCGCCAGGAGCTGGCTGACTCCACCGCCCACGGCGATGTCTACCTGCGGCGGCTGCGCCACGCTCAACTCCACCTCTCGTTGCTCGCGCTGGTCGCCTTCGGCGCGGTGTTCGGCGTCCTGCCCCTGGCCCTCTTCCTGCTTCCCGCGCTTGACCGCGTCCACCTGCTGGGGGTCCCGCTGGGGATCTGGATCATGCTCGTGCCCCTGTGGCCGTTGTTCATCGCGATCGGCTGGCTCTATGCCCGCCGCGCCGACGCGCTGGACGCCGCCTTCCGCGACCTGGTGGAGAAGTGACCGCGCTCGCACGCGTCCTCCGAGATGGCCCTGCGTGACCGCGCTGCTGGCGATCAGCGCCGTGACACTCGGCACCCTGGGGCTGGGGGCATGGGGCGTGCGGTTCGTGCGCACCACCTCGGACCTGCTCGTGGCCTCGCGCACCGTCACGCCGTGGTGGAACGCGGCCGCGATTTCGGGGGAGTACCTGTCGGCGGCCAGCTTTCTGGGCATCGCCGGCCTCCAGCTCAAGATCGGCGCCAGCGCCCTGTGGCAGTCGCTGGGCTTCACCGCCGGCTATCTGGCGCTCCTGCTCTTCGTCGCCGCGCCGCTGCGCCGGTTCGGCTCCTACACCATCCCGGACTTCGTCGAGGCGCGCCTGCGCAGCCCGGGCGTGCGGCCGCTGGCGTCGGCGATCGTGCTGCTCATCGGCGGCTTCTACCTGCTGCCGCAGCTCAAGGGCGCCGGCCTGGCCCTGGACGTGGTCACCGGGGCGCCCTACTGGGTCGGGGTCGTGCTGGTGGCGGCGATCGTCGCGGTCAACGTGGCCATCGGCGGCATGCGCGGCATCACCTATGTGCAGGCCTTCCAGTTCTGGGTCAAGGTCTTCGCCATCTCGGTCCCGGCGTGCGTGCTCGTCGTCCACTTCGGCGGCCTGCCGGGCCGCGCCGCCCTGTTCGGCCGTGAGCTGCCGCGCGCCCCCCACGCCCTGACGGTGACCCTGCCCGGTCCACAACGGGTGCAGTTCCCGGCGGCGGCGCGGATCACCATCGGCGGCCGGCCGCTCACCGTGGCGGCCGGCGCGCACCGGACGCTGCCGGGCGGCGTGCCCATTCGCCTGCGCGCCGGAACCGTCATCCCCGTCGCGCAGGGGACGGTGGCGCAGACCGGTGCTCAGTGGTCGCGCCCGGTGGGCGGGACCGATGAGAGCTCCCCCCTGCTCGTGTACTCGCTGCTCGTCGCGACGTTCCTGGGCACGATGGGGCTGCCGCACATCCTCGTCCGCTTCTACACCAACCCCGACGGGCATGCCGCGCGCCGCACCACGGTGAGGGTGCTCACGCTGCTGGGGCTGTTCTACGCCTTCCCGGCGGTCTACGGCGCCCTGGGTCGGACGCTCACGCCTCAGCTCTACATGACCGGACAGACCGACAGCGTCGTGCTCACCCTGCCTCGGGCGGCGTGGCCGGGCACCGTCGGCACGCTGCTGGGGGCGCTCACCGCGGCCGGGGCGTTCGCCGCGTTCCTGTCGACCTCGTCGGGACTGCTCGTGTCGCTGGCCGGGACGATCAGCCATGACGTCTGGCCGCGGCTGCGGCGCGAGACGGCCGGGGGAGTGTCGGTGCGGCGCATCCGCTTCCGCGTGGCCGCCCTGGGGGCGATGGTGGTGCCGGCGCTCCTGGCCCTCCTGGCCCGGTCGGTGGACATCTCGATCCTCGTCGGATGGGCGTTCGCGATCGCCGCCAGCACGTTCTGTCCCATGTTCCTGCTGGGGGTGTGGTGGACGAGGTTGTCCGCGCGTGGCGCCGCGCTGGGGATGCTCACGGGGGCGGTGCTGGCCACGGCGGCCATCTTCACGGGTCTGGCCCTGGGCGATCAGTCCACCAGCGTGATCGGCGCGCTGCTGGCCCAGCCGGCCCTCGTCTCGGTGCCGGCGGCCTTCGTGGTCATGATCGTGGTGTCTCTGTGGACGTCCACGGCGCCCGCCGCCTCGGCGGAGATGCTGGCACTGCACGCCCCCGAAGGCCTGGGCCTGCGCCTGGCCGACGACGACCTCGACACCCCGGCAGCGCCGGCGCTCATCGGGCATGATTGACCGATGAGCTCCACCCTCTCATATGAACAGGCCTGCGCCGCGCATCGTTGGGACGTGCCCGAGCGCTACAACATCGCCGCCGACGTCTGTGACCGCCACCCCCGCGACAAGCTGGCGATGATCCACGAGGACTTCCGCGGCGACGTGCGCCGGCTGACCTGGGGCGAGCTCCAGGACGCCGCCAACCGTTTCGCCAACGTGCTGGTGGCCCACGGCGTGCAGCGCGGCGATCGCGTGGCCATGCTCCTGCCGCCCGCCCCCGAGACCGCGGCGGCGTTCTTCGGCACCTGGAAGGTGGGGGCGATCCTGCTCTCGATGTCGGTGCTCTACGGCGACGACGGGATCCGCCATCGCCTCACCGACTCACGGCCCAGGGTGCTGGTGACCAATCAGGCCAATGCCGATCGCATGGAGCGCGAGCTGGTGGAGCACGTGCTCATCCTCGACGACGCGCTGCTCAGCACCGGCTCGGCGTCGTTTGACACCGCCGACACCGCCGCCGATGACCCGGCGCAGCTCTACTACTCCTCGGGCACGACCGGCCTGGCCAAGGGCATCCTGCACGCCCATCGCTACGTCCTGGCCCACGAGGAATTCGTCTACTGCCACGACATCCAGGACGGCGAGCTGTTTCACGGAATGGGGGAGTGGGCGTGGGCGGCGGGCATCGCGCCGCTGCTGGGGCCGTGGCGCTACGGCGCGGTCCAGTGCGTCTACCAGCGCGAGGGCGGCTTTGACCCCGCCAAGCAGCTGGACTTCCTCTCGCGCCATGAGGTCAGCAATGTGTTCGGGACGCCGACCGCGATCCGCTCGATGATGTCGATCACCGACGCCAGGACGCGCTACCCCCAGAAGATCCGGGTCATGTGCTCGGCCGGGGAGCCGCTTAACCCGGAGGCGATCAGGTGGGTCCGCGACCAGTACGGGATCACGGTGCTCGACTTCTACGGCCTCACCGAGTCCTATCCGCTGTGCGCCAACTTCCCGTTCATGGAGGTGCGCGCCGGGTCGATGGGCAAGCCCATGCCCGGCTGGGAGGTGGCCATCCTGGACGAGGATGAGCGTCCCGTGGCGCCGGGCGAGCGGGGCGAGATCTGCCTGCGGGCCCGCTCAAACCCGCACTATCCGCTCGGCTACTGGAACCGGCCCAAGGAGGACTCCGACGAGGTCTTCGGCGGTGACTGGTTTCACACCAAGGACGCGGCCTCGGCTGACGAGGACGGCTACTACTGGTACGAGGGGCGCGCCGACGATGTGATCATCTCGGCGGGCTATCGCATCGGGCCCTTCGAGGTGGAGTCGGCGTGCCTGGAGCACCCCGCGGTCGCCGAGGCGGCGGCGGTGGCGGTGCCCGACGAGCGGCGCGGCAACGTGGTCAAGGCGTTCGTTGTGCTCACGGCCGGCCACGAGCCCTCGGATGCGCTGGCCGAGGAGATCAAGGCGTTCGTGCGCGACCACCTGTCGGCCTACGCCTACCCGCGGCTCGTCGAGTTCGTGCCCGATCTGCCCAAGACGCTCACCGGCAAGATCCGCCGCATCGAGCTGCGCCAGCGCGAGCAAACCAAGACCTAACACACGCCCCCCGTAAAACATGGGGTTGTCGATGCGGTTGGCGGTTGCACCCGGCGTGGCGCAGCGGTAGGTTCGCCCATAGGCGAGGGAGAATCACCGTCCAATAGGAGGGCCCACATGATGCGGTGCAGTCGCGCTGCCACGCTCGCGGGCGCGTGCCTTTTGCTGGCACTGTCCGCGGCTCCGGCTTGGGGTAAGCCGGTGTTCCATCCGCGCGTACGAAACGCGCTCGGTCTCGTCCCGCCGGCCAACAGCCAGGGCAGGTTCGCCGCTCAGGCTGACGTGGCCAGCGGGGCCCCCACCCCACTGACCTATCACGGCGGATCCGTGATGACGGGTGGTGTCACGATGCACCTGATCTTCTGGACCGGCGGCACCAATCAGTTCCAGGGGCAGCCTCCGGGCGCTCCGGCCGATTACGTGGGCATGATGAAGCGGCTCTACACCGACGTGGCTCACGACAGCCTCGGCACCGCCAACGTCTTCTCGGTACTGCCGCAGTTCGCGCAGGGCACGACACCCGGTGGTATCACCCCCGGCACGTACAGCGTCGCCTTCAACAGCGCGAGCGCCAACGACGTCATCGTGGACAACAACCCATATCCGGCGATGGCCGACCAATGCGCATCGCCCGATGACACCGCCGTCTGCGTCACCGACGGCCAGGTGCAGAGCGAACTTGATTCCATCATCTCCAGCCACGGCGGGGCGCGGGGACTGCACGACATCTGGATGGTGTTCCTGCCGCCGGGCGTCGACGAGTGCATCACCCCGGGCGTCTGCGGGACCAACGCCTTCGGCGCGTATCACTCGGTCGGCGACGTCGGCCACGGTCCCACGATCTACTCCGTGGTGGTCGATCCGATCATCGGGGGCAAGGTCTCGCCCGGGGCCGACCCGAACGGCTACCCGGATGCCGAGGCGGCGATGGACGCGGCCGTCCACGAGACCGTCGAGGCGATGACCGACCCAGAGGGGATCGGATGGATGGATCCCAACGGGTTCGAGGTCGCCGACAAATGCGAGTTCGGGCCCCAGGTGGGGACCCCGATCGACTTCGCGCCCGATGGGTCGCCATACAACCAGCTCATCAACGGCGATAAGTACCTGTTCCAGCAGATGTGGTCAAACGATGACAACGCGTGCGTGCAACGCACGAGTCTGACGAGCAACCCGCTGCCGCTGCCACAGGTCAACTTCACGCAGTTCAGCCCGGTGGTCAGCGGCAACATCGAGTCCAGCACTTCGGGCGTCGGAGTGAAGGTCACTCTGCTGCGGGCCGACGCGGCCGGCGATCCGGTGGCCGTGGCGCAGGCGGCGACCACCACCGCCGCCAACGGCACCTGGTCGGTGTCGCTGGCCCCGCACGCCGTCGGCGACGACCGCGACGAGATCGACGTCGACTACTCCCACAACGGCGCGCCGTCGCCCGGCCATCAGGTGATCCTCACCGGCAACGGCGGTAACCCGTTCACGGAGTCCGGGTGGACCGGATGGACGGCGCTCGACAACGGGAGCTCCCTCACCAACGATCCCTCGCTGGGTGGGCCCTCGCTGTCGATGGCGCCGTGCTTCCAGACCGGCGTGCTCGCCGCGACGTTCAACGGGGCCACCCTCATGGGGCCCAACGGCGAGGGGATGACCGACACCTGCAACACGCAGACCGGGATCGCGACGCTGCCACTCCCGCGCAGCGCCGCGGCGGGCGACGTGGTCACCGGCAGCTCCACCGACAACAGGGCCTTCTCGCCTCCCGCTGGGCCGACGCCCAACGGAGTCGGGGGCCTGGTCGATCTGACCGTTCCGGTCGGTGAGGCCGACGCGGTGTCGCTGTTCACCAGCCCGATGGCGTTCTTCACGCCCAGTGGCTTCCCCACGTGTAGCGCCGACCTGGAGCGCCAGAGCCTCCGTTGTGGCGGCCTGGTCGCGCACGGCAACTACACGGCCGCCGACGGTGGCGCCCACTCATCCGGAACGGCCGGCGCCAACGGCATCCTGACCGTGCCGCTGGCGGTCAACGGCGGCAACGTGGTGTCGCTGTCCAACGGGGCCCGCAACGTGACCACGCTGCACGTGGCCAACCTGCGCGCCGACATCAACGGCGAGCAGACGGTGCTGGCCGGTGGGACATGCGCCGCAGGCCAGTACTACGGCGCGCCGCTCTCAGCGGCGCCGGTCAACGCGTCGGCCGGGTCCCCCTCCGCGATCGCGGGTGGGGCCGCCCTGACGGGTGAGATCTGCCCGATGGGAGGCAGTGCGGCCGGCCTGCCGTCGAGCCCGATCGTCCAGACCGACGAGCTCAGCGGTGGCCAGACGCAGACCGAGGTGCCTGACCTGGAGAACACCTCGCCGCTGAACGGCGAGATCGTGGCCGGCGGCTTCCCCGCCATCGGCCAGTCCGGGTTCCCCGGGCCCAGCAACTCGGTAACCCCGGACTCGAGCAGCCGGATCTCGTTCACCGTCGCCCCGGCGGGCGGCGGTGGCGCCGTGTTCACGGCTCCCAACGTGAACTCGGTCAACGGCACGCCCGTGCCGGCGCTCAAGCCGGGCAGCTACAGCGCCACCTGGGTCGTCACCGACCTCAACGGCGACACCCGGACCGTGATGACGCGGTTCGTGGAGCAGTCCGGGCCGGGCGAGGGCTCAGGCGGCTCCGGCGGTCACCTGAAGCTGGTGATCCGTTGCCGGCTGCAGCGCCACGGCATGATCAAGTGCACCGTGACGTTCAAGCAGTCGTCGCGGATGCACGGCAAGGTGCAGCTCCGGCTCGTCCATGGCAAGCGGGTGACCGCCCTGGGCCATGCGTCCGTCAAGGCGGGCAAGGCGACCCTGAAGATGCGGGAGTTGCATCGGGTCGTCCGTGGACGCTATTCGCTGACGGTGGTGGTGACGCCGTCCGGCGCCAGGCCGGTCACGCTCAGGCAGTCCTTGCGGCTGCGGTAGCTACCTGCTGGTGTGCGCGCGCCTCGCGGTACCGGGGGCGCGCGCTAACCGGCCTGCGCCCGCTAACCGGCCTGCGCGCGCGTGTGCGAGCGCATCTCGGACAGGATGCGCTCGAGTCGCGGCTCGACCTCGACGTCGACGTGGGTCATCGCCCCGGCGACCGCTGGGTGCACCGCCGCGATCTGGGCGTGCATCTCATGGGCCACCGCGCGGTAGCTGGGGTGGCCCTCGCGGCCGGAACGCAGCTCGATGAGCTGCATCGCTTCGCGGGCGTTGAGATCCAGGACGAACCGGATCCGGTAACCGAGGCAGAGCGCATAGGGAGCGGCGCTCACCAGCCCGGCGTCGACGAGACGCTCGTACTCGGCGCGCGACACGTCGAGTGCGTGGCGGTAGGCATCGCCGGCGCCTGCGAGGTCGACCTGCCCGGGTACGCCGGCGCCGAGATCGGGCGTGAGCGCCTGCCACTGCACGGTGAGCATGCGGTGACGCTGGAGGTCGCGGAAGGCGCCGTAGTCGGCGACGATCTCGAAGCGATAGCGCAGGGCCTCGAAGCCACGCCCCGGACGGTGACGGCGGTTGGTGCGCTCACCGACGAGGCCGGACAGGAGCTCCACGCGTTCGGTCTCGGACATGCCCTCGATCGATCGCCGGATGGTGTCCTCCGAGGTGGCGCTGGCCTCGAACATCAGCGCCACCAGCAGGTCGTCCTCGTCGCCGTCGACGTGGGTGAGGCGCACCGACGGGCCGGGGGCGGCCTCGGTCTCCTCGTCGAGCCCCAGACGCCGCGCCCAGCGGGCGCCGGCCTGGGCGCGCGATTCCAGGTAGCCGATCCACTGGCCGCCGCGCTCGGGACGCTCGACGCGCGCCACGAAGCTGGGCATCACGGTCTGGAGCTCCTCCAGGATCATCGCGCCGTAGTGGCGGGCCTCGGGCAGCGGGTGGGCCAGCAGGTGCAGGATGAGCTGCTCGTAGGTCTGCCCCGTGGCGAAGATCCCCATGTGAGACAGCGAGCTGGCCGGCAGCAGCCCCCGCAGCAGATCCAGCGCCTTGGCCTTCAGCGCGCGGGTGTGAGCGGCGGGCGCATCGGCCTCTGAGCGCGGGAACTCCTCCTGCGCCCAGGCGAGTACCTGCGGGAGCGCAGCCGAGTAGGTGGCAAAGAGCTCGTCCATCGCCCGCGAGTAGGCCGGTCCCAGCTCGGCGTCGCGGTAGTAGCGGTACCGAGCCTCCCCGGCCCCCGCCCCGGACGGCATCGGCGTGTCGTAGGCGATGTAGCGCGTGGACTGCTCCAGGTAGGCGCCCAGCCGCGGGCGCTGCAGGACCTTGGTGAGCACGTTGGAGACCCACTCGCAGGCGACGTGGGCACCGCCCAGCTGGGCCACCGAATCATCGCCGTAGCCCAGGAAGATGCGCTCGTAAAGCTGCGCGGCCCGCGAGGAGTCCCCGCCGCCCTGCACCGTGTCGACCTGGTCGGGCAGGTCTGAGGCGAACTCGTCGAGCAGCAGCCGGCGCAACGTCCCCGGATAGCGCGAGTACCGCGCGAAGAGGGCGCCCTTGAGCGTCTCGGGCAGGTTGACCAGCGCGAACACCGGCCGGTCGAGGTTGGTCACGTGGGCGCGCAGGAGGGCACGCTCGTCGTCGGTGAAGCTCTCGACCGGGTAATCCACGGGCGGTCGATCGTAGCGACGACCCCGGTTGGTCCGGTGCCGGTCGCGCCGATCGCTGCGCTCCTCACCACCTCCCGCGGTGCACGACCTCCTCGAAGGCTCGCCGGTCGGGCCGCCGGATCGGCGCGAGCGGCCGGTCCGCCGGGTAGCCGAAGTCGATCATGATGTAGGCGTAGCGGTCCTCGGGGAAGCCCAGGATCTCGCGCGCCCGCGCCTCGTCGCCGACCGCGGAGTGACCGGAGCCGATGCCCAGATCCGCGGCGGCGATCATCATCTGAACCGTGGCCTGACCGGTGTCGAAGGCGGCCCGCTCGCGCTGCGAGGCGTCCTCGAGCTCGGGCAGGACCACGACGACGGTCGCTGCCGAGTGCGCGATGTGCCCGCCCCCGCGCCAGACCTGTGCCAGCTGCGCGAGCTGTGCGCGGTCGGTGACGACCACGAAGTCCCACGGCTGCCAGTTGCGCGACGACGGCGCGCGCCGGCCGGCCTCCAGGATTCGCTCCAGGTCCTCGTCGCCGATCGGGCGGTCGGCGAACTCGCGGACGTTGCGCCGGCTGGTGATCGCGTCCCATGTCTCCATGTCAGTCCTCCCGTGCTGGTGGCGTGCCACTGAACTCTACGGCCGGCGGGCCTCGGCGCTGACCTATAAGCTGGGCGATACGCGTGCGTACCACGAGCAACACCACCACCAACGGGGCGACGGCCAGGAACCCAGAGCACGTCGACGTCGTCATCGTG
Source organism: Solirubrobacteraceae bacterium (assembly GCA_049287845.1). Lineage (GTDB taxonomy): Bacteria > Actinomycetota > Thermoleophilia > Solirubrobacterales > Solirubrobacteraceae > Palsa-465. The sequence continues at coordinate 12,326 of JBAQGP010000836.1, forward strand.
GGTGCGGGCCTGTCGGGGATCGGCGCCGCCTGCCACCTGCAGCGCGACTGCCCTGAGCGCTCGTACCTCATTCTGGAGGCGCGCGAGCGGATCGGCGGCACCTGGGACCTCTTCCGCTACCCGGGGGTGCGCTCGGACTCTGACATGCACACCCTGGGGTATTCGTTCAGCCCGTGGGAGGACGCCCGGGCGATCGCCGACGGCCCCGCCATCCTGCGCTACGTCACCCAGACCGCGGAGCGCTACGGCGTCATCGACAGAATCCGCACCGGCCACGCCGTGCAGAGCGCCGAGTACTCGACCGCCGAGTCGCGTTGGACCGTCCACGTGCGGCGCGCCGACAGCGGGGAGTCTGAGGCGTTCACGTGCACCTTCCTGTTCTGCTGCGGTGGCTATTACCGCTATGACGGCGGCTACACCCCGGCCTTCGACGGCCTCGAGCGCTTCTCGGGGCCGGTGGTGCATCCCCAGCACTGGCCCGAGGACCTCGACTACGCCGGCAAGCGCGTCGTGGTCATCGGCAGCGGCGCCACCGCCGTGACGCTGGTCCCGGCGCTGGCCGGGACGGCCGCGCACGTCACCATGCTCCAGCGCTCGCCCACCTACATCGTCTCGCTGCCGTCCCGGGACGGCGTGGCGGAGTGGCTGCGGCGCAGGCTGCCCAAGATGGCCGCCTACCACCTCGTGCGCGTCAAGAACGTGGCGTTGATGACGCTCTCCTACCAGCTCAGCCGTCGCCGCCCCAATCTCATGAAGTCGCTCATCCGCCAGGGCGCCCGGCGCCAGCTCCCCGACGGCTACGACGTCGACACCCACTTCAAGCCCGACTACAACCCCTGGGACCAGCGCCTGTGCGTCGTGCCCGACGGCGACTTCTTTGCCGCCGTCAGCGCCGGCCGGGCCTCGATCGTCACCGACCAGGTGCAGACGTTCACCGAGCGCGGCGTCGCGTTGCGCTCCGGTCGTGAGC
>JBAQGP010000837.1:0-1825 GCA_049287845.1 Solirubrobacteraceae bacterium
CCCGGGCCTCGGCCGCGGGCTCCTCGACGGCGTGCAGTGCGATCAGGCGGCCGCCCACACCGTCGGCCAGCCAGCGGGCGGTATCGAGCACCGGCCTGGCCGCCTCTGACACGTCCACCCCACACACGATCACATCAGGCATAGTGACACTCCAAACGCGGCATACTTGACACTGCGAAGCGCTGCTCATGTGGGGCAGCATCTCTTGCGCAGTGACCCAACCTATCGCGCCACCGCCGCCGCCCCGAGACTGTGGTGCTCGCCTCACCACAGGCACACCGGCCTGCCTCCTCACATCGCGCTGATCGGTGACCGAGCCGCCAGCACGCGCGGAACCGAGCGAGCGTCGGCGCGTTCACCCACCAAGACCATCGGCGGGTCGTCCCGAGCCCTCCGGAAGCTCGCGCACGGGGGGTCCGGTCCAGACGCATGCTCGCACCCCGGCGACGCTCGTATCAATCCCCGGTCAGGCGGAGCCGGCGGCGGCCCCGGTGACGGAACGCGATGCGAAAGGATCTGTCGAGGCGACCCGCCGCTGAAAGCCGCCGCCGCGGCGGTGGTTCGGGGGCGCACAGCGCGGGCAAGGAGGTGCAGTATGGCCGGCGCCAGATCAGAGGATCCCAACGAGCCAGGACCGCCGGAGGGTGAACCGGTGAGCGTCCTCGTCGTGGATGACCAGGCGTCGTTTCGGCGGGCGCTCGGCGAGCTGGTCGCAGCCACGGGGGGGTTCGTCCTGGCCGGCGAGGCGGCATCGGGGCAGGAGGCGCTCGATGCCGTGGACGAGCTAGAACCGCGCCTGGTGATCATGGACAAGCGGATGCCCGGCATGGATGGGGTGGAGGCCACCCGCATCCTCACGCGCCGGCACCCTGACGTTGTCGTCGTGCTCGTCTCCCTGGAGGAGCCCGAGCCCCGCGTGACCGAGTCCTGCGGCGCCTTCGCCTTTCTGAGCAAACGGGATCTGTCCATACGCACCCTGACGGACACGTGGCAGAGCTCCCGGAACCGCTGAGGCGCGGAGCTGAGGCGAATCAACGAGGGAGTTGAGGGACACGGGCAGAGCCCGGAATGTCCGCGATGATCCGGGTCCCGGCACCGGGTGGGCTGTCGATCTCGAGGCTCCCGCCGGTGGCCTCGACGCGGTCACGCAGGCCTTGCACCCCGAACCCAGTCTCGACCACGCCACCGACCCCGTCATCGAGAACCTCGATCCACAGAGATCGGGCGTGCGCGCGAGCGCGTATGCGGATTGAGGAGGCGCGCGCGTGCTTGTGTGCGTTCGTCAGCGCTTCGGCGAGCACGAAGTAGGCGGTCGTCTCCACACTGGAATCGAACCGTGTCGCCGGGAGGTCTCTCGTGTCGACGGGAATGCTCCAGCGCTCCACGAAGCTTTCAATGGCTCGCGCCAGCCCGAACTGAGCGAGCATGCGCGGCTGGATGCCATGGGCGAGGTCACGCAGGTCCTCGATCGCCTGCGCGACCTCACCCTGTGCCCCCAAGAGCGCCCGGGTCGCCTCGTCCGGTCTTTCGCGCACGCGTTCGGAGGCCACGCCGAGACGGAGCTGGACCGCGGCCAGGCGCCCCTGGGCGCCGTCATGCAGGTCGCGCTCGATTCTTCTGCGTTCGCTGTCGATGGCGTCGACCAAGCGCACGCGGGATGCGGCCAGGCGCGCCGCGACCTCCTCCCGCTCGGACACCACGGCGGCCACGCAGAGGGTCGACAACGCGGCGACCGCCATGTAGAGCTGGGTGCTGAGGACGCTGCCGCTCGTCAAGTGAAACACGAAGGGGCCTTGGTGATGGGTGGTGCCCCACACTGCGAAGC
>JBAQGP010000838.1:0-8916 GCA_049287845.1 Solirubrobacteraceae bacterium
GGTGATCTCCGGCGGCAGCTCGGCGCCCTCGGCCACATAGGGCAGATTGGCCAGGACCGCATCCGCCGGGGGCGCGCCGTCGAGCAGATCGCCGCAGACGAACTCCACCGAGAGCCCCAGCGCCGAGGCGTTGGCCCGCGCCACCTCCACGGCATCCGCGCTCACGTCCACGCCGCGCACCACCAGATCGGGCCGCTCGTCCTTGAGGGCCAGGGCCACCGCGCCGCTCCCGCTCCCTACGTCCACAACCCGCGCTCCCGCCGGCAGCTCGAGGCCCACCTCCACCAGCAGCTCGGTCTCCGGGCGCGGGATCAGCACCCGCGGGTCCACCGCGAGCTCCAGCCGCCGGAACGCGCGCCGGCCCACGATGTAGGCCACAGGCTCGCGCGCTTCCCGCCGCGCCAACAGCTCCTGGAACCGAGTCGCTGCATCAGCGCCGACAGCGTCGTCCCGATCGATGACCAGCCGGCCCCGGTCGACGTCCAGCACGAACCCCAACAGCACCTCGGCGTCCAGCCGAGACGTATCCACCCCTGCCGCCGCCAGCCGCGCGGCGCCCGCGGCCAGGGCATCCCCGATCGTCGCCGGAGCGATCCCGGCGTCAGCCGGCGCCACGCTCTTCCAAGCGGCGGCGCTTCTCGTCGTCCTGGAGGGCGTCGGTCATCTCGTTGAGGTCACCCATCAGGATCTCGTCGAGGTTGTGCACCAGCAGGTTGATGCGGTGATCCTTGACCCGGCGCTCGCCGTAGTTGTATGTGCGGATCTTCTCGGCGCGATCTCCGGTACCCACCTGGGCGAGCCGGCTGGCCCCGAGCTCGGCCTGCTGCTCGGCCAGTGCGCGGTCATACAGCCGCGCGCGGAGGACGCGCATGGCCCGCTCACGGTTCTGCAGCTGGGACTTCTCGTCCTGCATGGAGACGACGATCCCGCTGGGCTTATGGGTGATGCGCACCGCCGAGTCGGTGGTGTTGACCGACTGCCCCCCCGGCCCGGAGCTGCGGTAGACGTCGATCTGGAGGTCGTTGGGGTCGATCGCCACCTCGACGTCCTCGGCCTCGGGCAGCACCGCCACGGTCGCCGTGGAGGTGTGGATGCGGCCCTGGGACTCGGTCTCGGGCACGCGCTGGACGCGGTGGGTGCCGCCCTCGAACTTGAACACGGAGTATGCGCCGTGGGGCGGGCGGGACTTGATCGAGAAGGTGAAGTCGTCGGCGCCGATGGCCAGCGGCTCGACCTTGAAGCCGAGCCGCTCGGCATAGCGGGTGAGCATCCGGTACAGGTCGCCGGCCCAGATGCCCGCCTCGTCCCCGCCGGCGCCGGGGCGGATCTCGACGATCACGTTCTTGTCATCGTTGGGGTCGCGCTCCACCATGGCCAGGCGGATCTCGTCCTCCAGGGCGTCCATCCGCTCGCGCGAGCTCTCCAACAGCCCCCTCAACTCCGAGTCGTCCCCGTCCTCGGCCAGCAGCTCCCGCGCCCCTTCGAGATCGTCGGCCGCCCGCCGGTACTCGCCGGCCAGCTTGGCGGCCGGCTCGAGTTCGCTGTAGGCCCGGCTGGCGGCGGCGAAGCGCTCGCGATCGTTGATCACCACCGGGTCAGACAGCTCCGCCTCGAGCTCACCGAAGCGCGCCTCGATCTGCTTGACGAGATCGTCGATCATGCACGCGAGTGTAGGAGCCCGCGCTCACGGCGGACCGGGCTCCTGCACCGCGGGTGGGCGGCTACTTGTCGGGGTTGACCGTGTCCTTGACCTTGTCGGCGGCGCCGCCGACGGCGTCCTTGAGGTTCCCGGAGGCCTTGTCGACCTTGCCCTCGTTCTTGAGGCTCTGGTCGTCAGTCAGATCGCCGGCCGCTTCCTTGACCTTGCCCTTAGACCGGTCAACGGTTCCGTCAGACATGTGCTCTCCTTTTCCGTGGGAAAACCTTCCTACGGACGGTTCTACCCGCGGCCGGCGGCGCGCAAAAGCGCTACGCGACGACTTCGAGCCCGATGAGGTCCTCGGCCGAGGCCTCGCCCGGCGTTTCGACGGCGAGTACAGCCTGCAGCGACGCGATCGAGACAGCAAGCTCGTCCAGGTCCGGCTCGCGCGTGGTCAGCTTCTGGAGCTGCAGCCCGGGCCACATGACCATCTGGACCCAGTGCCGCCGCCGGTTGCGCCCGGCCCACTTGATCACCTCAAACGACAGCCCGGCGATGACCGGCACGCCCAGGATGCGGGTGAGCACGAGGATCCACCATGCCGGCAGCCCGACCGGGGCGAACACGAAGATGGCCAGGATCATGACGATGAGCAGGAAGCTCGTGCCACATCGCGGGTGCAGCCGCGAGTAGAGCTGGGCCCGCTCCGGAACCAGCTCATCCTCGGCCTCGTAGCAGGAGATGACCTTGTGCTCGGCCCCGTGGTACTCGAAGACCCGGCGCAGATCACGGACGCGTGACAGCAGCGTGAGGTAGCCGAGGAAGATCGCGGTCCGCAGCACGCCCTCCACCACCCAGAACAGGATCGACGAGCCGAGCTGCTTCTTGATCAGGCTCGTCAGTCCCACGGGGACGACGAAGAAGAGCCCGACGGCGAACACGACCGACACCAGCACCGTGAAGAACCAGGTGGCGCCGGAGATCTCCTGACCCCCGGCCGCATCCGGCTCGCCCGAATCCTTCTCCTGCTCGGGCAGCTGCGCGTTGGCCGAGATGCCCAGAGCGCGCAGGCCGATGCTGAGCGACTCGACCAGCGCAAAGACCCCGCGGATCACGGGCAGGCGGTACACACGCCGTCGCTTGCGCGCCTTGATGGGGAACGTGCTGATGGCGATCTCGCCCAGCGTTCCCTCCGGCGCGTCCTCGGGGGCCGGCTTGCGCACGGCGACGGCCCACGTCTTGACGCCGCGCATCATCACGCCCTCCAGCACGGCTTGGCCGCCGACGGGGGCGTCGCGCGTTGCCGTCAGTGGCTGTGCGCGGCCGTCGCCCCCGCCGTGGCTCATATCGTCAGACCGGCCTGCTCAGCCGGTGGTGGTGCGAGCGCTGCGCCGGCCCCTGGCCACGCGGCGCTGGAAGCGCTCGACCCGGCCACCGGTATCGACCAGCTTCTGGCGGCCGGTGTAGAAGGGATGGCACGCCGAGCAGATCTCGACGTGGATCTCCCCCTGCGTCGAGCGCGTCATGAACTCGTTGCCGCAGGTGCAGCGGACGTGTGCTTCCTGATAGTTGGGGTGAATCTCGGTCTTCATAGTCCCATCCAGTCTAGCGGCGGTCCGATGGCCCCCCGGCGGCAACGCGGACGCCCGGAGAGCCGGCACGGCCGCGTGCTCGCTATGAGGTCTTGGTGGCCGGGCACACCGCGCGCACCTCGTTGTTGGCGCGGTTGAGATCATCGATCTGGCTGGCCGAGTCGGCGCTCACCGTCGGCGCGTTGGCGGCGTCGCACAGCGGCCCGACGAACGCCAGCGTGCGGGTCTTACCGGCCCCGAGGAAGTTGACGGTGTCGATCGTGGGCGCGGAGCTGTCGCCGGGCGCGAAGAGGACCTGGAAGGGGCCGGCCCCGGTCAGTCCCTGGTTGGCGATGGTCGCGGTGTAGAGCTCCTTGTCGGGGTGGCCGGCGACCGCAGAGACGGAGATCGACGTGACCGTGAGGTCAGGCCGCAGCTCGCGCTGGAGGCAGGAATGCGTGTACCTGGTCGCCGTCTCGAGCACCTGCCCGTGGACACCGGTCCAGCGGAAGCTCACCCGGAACTGATAGGTGAACGGGACCTCCAGGTTGTAGACGGACTTCTGCAGGCGCCAGACGTCGCCGGGCAGCTGGCCCAACGTGGGGTTGAGCGGCGTCCGCCACACGCCGAGATCGCCCCCGCTCACCTCCTGCACCGGGAGCCCCGGGGACCGCTGCAGGAGCTCAAATCGGATCGCCATCCTGCGGGTTCCGCTGAGCGGTCGCATGGTCGCCTTGACCGCGACCGCCCGGGCGCCCGGGTCCAGTGCATGCGTGCAGCTGAAGGCGCCGAGCTGGGACCGCGGCGACGGCGTCGGTGTGGCGGCGGACACCGACGCCGACGGCACCGCGACGACGGCGGCGACAGCGACCAGCGCAGTGAGCAGGCGGCGGACCTTCATACGTGCCCCTTAACCCCTGGAAGCGCCAGAAGTTTCCGCGAGTCTCGGTTGAGCCTGGATCCGCCGTCCGCCGATCCTGGGGTCGTCTCGCCCCACAAGGTGGATCCAGGCTAGGTGATGGTGTACAGCGGCCCGTCGCCGCCCTCGGGCGGCGTCAGCCGTCCACCCTTGGCCGTGATGGCGCCGCACTGCACGCAGTTGGTGTAGTTGACCGTCACGTCCACGGGACCCGTCGGCGGCGCGTCGTCGGGGATCTCATAGACCCCGGCCGGACACATGTAGCGCCACCCCTCGGCGATCTCCCGCGGCACGTTACGGTGCAACCGGATGTGGTTGGGCGCGTCGTCGCGCGTCGCGTTGCCGCTGATGTAGACCGACGACAGCTTGTCGAACGTGTACTTGCCGTCGGGCTTGGGATAGGCGTCGCGGGTGTCGCCGACAAACAGCGGCTCGGCGTCGTCGCGGTGCCACTTCTGGCGGCCGGGCGGGACCTTGCCCTTGGACATGATCGCCGGGCCGGCCAGGAGGCTGCCCTTGATGAAACCCCGCTGGAACGCCTGGCGCGCGTTACGGACCTGGTAGAGCTCCTGACCGATCGAGGAGTCCTCGACCGCCTGCTCGTAGGACTCCAGCGAAGCCCCGGTCCGCAGGTGCTCGAAGATCGCCTCCGCGGCGAGCTTGCCCGACTTGATGCAGTGGTGCACGCCTTTGAGGGCGGCGGTGTCGACCATCCCGCCGGAGTCGCCGACGAGCACCGCTCCGGGCATCGACAGCTTGGGCATGGACCAGTAGCCGCCGCCCGGCAGCGCCTTGGCACCCCAGGCCACGCGCTCGCCGCCGTCCAGGATTCCCCTGACCAGCGGATGGGTCTTGAAGGTCTGCAGCAGGTCATGGGCCGACGTGGTGGCGTCGCGGTAGTTCAGGTCGACCACGAAACCGATCGACACCAGATCGTCGCCGGTCCTCTCGTCCTTCATCGGGTAGATCCAGGTGCCGCCCAGCTGCCCGTACTTGGGCGAGACCTTCATCGGCCACGGCTGGCTGAAGGTGTGGATGACGCGGTCCAGAGGCTTGGAGACCTTCCAGACCTCCTTGACCCCGAGCTCCCATACCTGGGGCTCGCGGCCGTCGGCGAGGTCGAACTCTTTGATGGCGGCGCCGGTGAGGTGGCCCCAACAGCCCTCGGCCAGGACGGTGACGCGGGCCTTGATGTCGGTGCCCGGCTCGAAGTTGCCCAGGGGCTCGCCGTCCTTGCCGCGGCCCTTGTCGCCGGAGCGCACGCCCACCACCCGGCCGTCCTCGACGACCAGCTGGGTGGCCGAGGTCTCGGTGAGGATGTAGGCGCCGGCCTCCTCGGCCTGCTGAGCCTGGAACCGGGCGAGGGCCGCCACCGACACGACCTCGTTGCCGTGGTTCTTGAAGTTCGGCACGAAGGGAATCGGCACCGGCACCTTGGTCTTGGCGCTCGGCAGCATGTAGACCGATTCCTTGGTGACCTCGCCGAAGGCGAAGCGCTCCTTGCGCCAGTCCTCACGGGACATCTCGGGGAACAGCTCCTGCAGCGGCTCCGGGCGCATGACCGCGCCACTGAGGCTGTGACCGCCACAGGTCTTGGCCTTCTCGATCACCGCCACCGGCACCTCGCCCAGGCGCGCCGTCAGCTCCTCGTCATCGCCCAGCAGCGCCAGCAGACGGTTGGCGCACGCCAGGCCGGCGGTGCCCCCGCCGACGATGGCCACGCCAACCTCGATGACCTCGTCCTCGTCGTCGAGTCCCCGCTTGACGAACTCCTTGACGGAGTCCACCGGCGGCGGAAACTCGCTCGGCGCGTGGTGGCGGCCGTCGCTGCCCGCCATGACTGGCTAACTCCCCTTCTTGGCCTTGATGGCCTCGGTCAGCTTGGGGATGATCTTGTTCAGATCGCCCACGACCCCGAGATCTGCGAACTCGAAGATCGGCGCGTTGGCGTCCTTGTTGATGGCGATGATGTTCTCGCTGGACTGCATGCCGACCTTGTGCTGGATCGCGCCCGAGATGCCGGCCGCCAGGTACAGCTTCGGCGACACGGTCTTGCCGGTCTGGCCGATCTGGGCGGCATAGGGGTACCAGCCCGCGTCCACCACGGCCCGGGTGGCGGCGACGGCGCTGTTGCCGCCGAACGCCTTGGCCAGCGCCTCGGCCAGCTCGAACCCCTCGGCCTTGCCCAGGCCGCGGCCGCCGGCCACCAGGACGTCGGCGCCCTCGATGTCGACGTCGGCGCCGCGCTGCTCGCCGCGCTTGACCATCTTGGCCTGGTTCGACCACGCCGAGTACGCCACGTCGACGTCGACCACCTCCGCCTCGCTGTCGCTGCTCTGGCGGAGCTCGAACGCGTTGATGCGGCCGATGATGATGCCCAGATCGCCCTTGTAGTGGGAGACGGAGATCTTGGAGTCCTGGAGGATCGGGCGCTCAGCGACCAGCTTGCCGTCCTCGGCTCGGACCGCGGTGACCTCCATGGTCACCCCGGCCTGCCTGCGCGCGGCCAGTCCAGCGCCGATCTCGAAGCCGAGCAGGCCGCCGCCGAACAGCGCGTAGCCGTGGCCGCCGTCCTCGATGACCTTGGCCATCACGTCGATGACCGGCTGAGCCAGGCCCTCGGGGCCCTTGGCGCGGTAGACCTTCGTCGCGCCGTACCCGCCGAGGGTCTTGCAGAGGTCGTCGGTGAGATCGTCGCCGCCGACGACGACGGCGTGGCACTCACCGCCGACGTCCGCAGCGCGGGCCGCGCCCTCGGACACGGCGCCAAGGGAGTTCTTGTTGAACTCCCCCTCGTAGTGCAGAACGTAGGTAAGGACGTCAGTCATGTCTAAATCAACTTCCTCTCGTCCAGCCAGGCGACGATCTTCTCGACCGTGTCGGCGGTGTCCTCGTCCTCGATGATCGTGCCGGCGGACTTGGCCGGCGGATCCTTGAACTCGCCGCACTGCACCCGCGAGCCGTCCGCGCCGACGAGGGACGCGTCGATGCCGACATCCCCGGCGGCGACGGTGTGCAACGGCTTCTTCTTGGCGCCCATGATCGCCTTCAGCGACGGGTAGCGCGGCTCGTTGATGGCGTCGCCCACCGAGATGACGGCCGGCAGGGACACTTCGACGGTGTCGTAGCCGTACTCGGCCTGACGCTCGCACGTGAGGACCTCTCCGGCGACATCCATCTTGATCACCTGGGTCAGCGACGGCATCTTGAGGTGGTCGGCGACGACGGCGCCGATCGTGTAGCACGCCCCGTCATCGGACTGCTGGCCCAGCAGCACCAGATCGGGCGACTCGGATCCCAGCGCCTTGGACAGCGCGTAGCCGGTCGCCGCCACGTCGGACCCGGCCAGGCCGTCGTCTGACAGGTGCACCGAGCGGTCGGCGCCCAGCGATACGGCCTTCTGCAGCGCGCGCGTCGCGCTGGAGGGGCCCATGGTCACGGCGACGATCTCATCGACCTCGACCGCTCCGCCCTCGCGGATCTGCATGGCGGCCTCGATCGCGTGGGTGTCGTACGGGTTGAGGTTGCGCTCACCCGACCTGTCCATCCGCCCCGTCGAGGCGTCGATCCGCTTCTCGACGGCGGCGTCCGGGACCTCTTTCACCAGGACGCAAATCTTCAAGTGTGGCCTCCTATCGACTGTCCTGAGCGGGGATTGCGCCCGCGTGCTCACGATGGTTCTCTTGGAAAAGGTGCTGCGACTATACCCGGTTGACTGACGAGTCAATCGGTCGCCGGCGGGGGGGCCGTCGCCGATTCGCCGGGCGGTACGCGAATGTTCCTGCCACCCCTCAGGTCAGGCGCGGACGGCGCCGCGGATGAAGTCGATCGCCTGCTGGGCGGACGCACCCGGGGTGAACACCTCGGCCACCCCCAGGGACTTCAGCTCCTCGATGTCGTCAGACGGGATCGTCCCGCCGACGGTGACGACGACGTCGTCGACGCCCTGCTCGGCCAGGAGCTCCATGATCCGCGGCACCAGCGTCATGTGGGCCCCGGACAGGATCGAGAGGCCGACGGCGTCGGCGTCCTCCTGGATCACCGTCTCCACGATCTGCTCGGGCGTCTGGTGGAGACCCGTGTAGATCACCTCCATCCCGGCATCACGCAGGGCACGGGCAATGATCTTGGCGCCACGGTCATGGCCGTCGAGCCCCGGCTTGGCGACGACGACGCGGATCTTCTTCTCTGAGGAGGACATCGGTGAAGCGGGCGGATTGTAGTGCCGCGCGCCCACCCTCGCCGCCCTATCGGACGACGACGGTCATCTTCATGCTCGGGTGGATCGTGCAGACCAGGTCGTAGGTGCCCTTCTGGGTGAAGGTGTGGGTGTAGCTGCCGCGCACCTGGGTCTTGGACTCAAACGACGACGGTCCCCTGCGGACCACGATGTTGTGCTTGAGCACGCCCACCCAGTTCCAGGTCACCTTGGTGCCCTTGCCCACCGTGAGTGTCTTGGGACCGTAGTAGTTGTCGCCGACCTTGACGGTCTTACCCGAGGCGAGGGCGGACACGGCTGAGACGCCGACGAGAACAGCGGCGAGCGCGATGAGGAGGCGCAGGCGACGTGTGAGCATGGCGCGGCAGTCTATGTCCCTGAGCCACCGCGCTGCGCCGAGGCGGCGAGCCGCCCGACGCTCCGGGGCGGTCGCAGCCGCCGCAGAGCCATCACGGTCCCGATCCCGCCCGCGCCGGCCGCCGCCCCCAGTGCCGCCGCGGTCTTCAGGCGGCGCCCGAGGCGATCGAAGCGCAGGACGTCCCAGCCACGTTCGCGCGCGACCCTGGCC
>JBAQGP010000839.1:0-7293 GCA_049287845.1 Solirubrobacteraceae bacterium
GCGCAAGGATGCCGCGCGGCAGGAGCACGTCGCGCGCCTTGACACGTCCAACCGCGGGCGTGACCCAGTGCCACGCCTGGGCGGAGAACACCAGAGGGAAGCGCCGGGCGCGGGGGTCCCACGTCTCGAAGTCGCTCTGCTCGATCTCCACGTGGGCGAATCTGCCGCCGTTCCGCCCCGCGACCGCCGCCATCTCGGCACTTGGCTCGACGGCCACCACCGGGATACCGCGCACGGCGAACAGCACGGTCGCCTTGCCCGTTCCCGCGCCGACCTCGAGCACGGGCTGACTGCCGTCGAGCCCCGCCGCGGCGATCAGGTCGTCGATCAGCGCCGGCGGGTAGGTCGGGCGGTGCCGATCGTAGAGCTCCGCAACCTCACCGAAGACCAGGCGGCGTTCGCGCATGATCAGTAGTCAACCAGGGGCGAAACAGTGCCCCTGACGCCGGCGCCTACGCCACTTCGAGGAGCAGCAGCTCGTCGGCGCTGAGCAGCTCACGCAGCCCGCGCTTCAGCTTTCCGTGGATCTGGCAGACGCGGCTCTCGGACACGCCGAGCACCTCACCGACCTCGCGGAGGGTGAGATTGTGGACGTGCAGCAGCAGCGCGACCTTGCGCTCGCGCTCGGGCAGCTGCTCGAAGGCGGCGCGGAACCGGGCGAGGGCGCCCTCGCGCATGGCGACGTGCTCGGGGTCGGTGTCGCGGTCGGTGCTGAGCAGCACGTCCATGCGTTCGGCCGGGCTGTCGTCCTCACCGGTGATCGTCGCGTTGAGCGAGCCGACCTCGACGCGGTCGAGATCTGTCAACAGGGCATCGAGCTCGCCGCGGGGTATGGCCAGCAGCTCGGCGAGCTCGGCCTTGCGCGGGGCACGGCCGTGGATCGCGTTGAAGCGCGCGCGGGCGCTGTTCATCTCGCGCTCCATCCGCCGAAGCGACCGCGGGGCCCAATCGAAGCGTCGCAGCTCGTCCAGCACGGCCCCGTGGATCCGGGTCCACGCGAACTGCTCGAGCGTGGCGCCCTTCTCCGGGTCATAGCGGTCGATGGACTTGATCAGCGCCTCCAGGCCACAGGAGATGTAGTCGTCGACCTCCCGGTAGGCCGGGATCTCACGGATCTTGCGGTAGACGATCGCCTTGACGACGGGTGCCAGCGAGAAGACCAGGCGATCGCGCGCGCTGCTGTCCCCGGTGTCCTTGTATGTGCGCCAGAGGGCGAGGAGAGCCTCCTGAGACGTGCGTCCGCTTTGGGTGCTGGGCTTCAAGATCTCCTCCTAAAGAGGGGTCGCTCAATCGGGAAGCCCGACACCTATCGGCCCGGTGGCCGCGGGTTTGACCGCAGGGACTGCGGAGCGGAGTCCGTAGGATCTACGGAGCCTGCGGCGATGCTGGCGCGCCACGAGTCATAACGCCGGCGCATTGGATAATCCGGGCCGCATCCGCCGCCGCCTTCCATGCCCCTCTCCCCTCTGTTTGACACCTACGAGCACGTGCTGCTCGACCTCGACGGATGCGTCTGGGTCGGCCAGACGGCGACGCCCAACGCCCGCGAGGCACTGGCCGAGCTGCGCAACCACGGCAAGACGCTGGCCTTCGTCACCAACGACAGCCGCCTGGCGCCCGAGGAGTACGTGCGCAAGCTGTGGTCGATGGGGCTGCAGGCGTCGCTGGAGGAGATCGTCACCGTCGGCTCGGCCATCCAGTACGTGCTCGCCGACCGCCGCCCGGGGACACCGACGTTCGTGATCGGGTCGGCGGCCATCTTCCGCCACGTGGCCGACGCGGGCCAGCGCATCGTCAACGGCACCGATCGCGCCGCCAGCGCCGAGATCGTGGTCGTGGCGGGCCACGACGATTTCGACTTCGCGGAGCTGCGCACCGCCACTCACGCCGTGCTCAACGGCGCCGAGATGATCGCCGCCGGGCGCGACCGCACATTCCCGGCCAGCGACGGCTACTGGCCGGCGACCGGAGCGATCCTCGCGGCGCTGGAGTACGCCACCGAGCGCACCGCCCGCAGCGTCGGCAAGCCCGACGTGCTCCTGTTCGAGACGGCGCTTGACCGTCTGGGCCCAGGCCGGTCGCTGATGGTGGGCGATCGGCTCGATGCCGACCTGGGCGGCGCGGCGGCCGCGGGCATCGACGGGGCGATCGTGCTCACCGGCGTGGCCACCCGAACCCAGGCCGAGGCCGCCGAGGATCCCAGGCCGGTGGCGGTCGCCGAGAATCTGTATGCACTGGTGACCGGGTGACGCTGTCGGTGATCGTCAACCCGTTCGCCGGCGGCGGCCGAGCGGCTCGGGAGCTCAACGGCGTGCAGGCGGCCCTGCGCCGCCTGGACCTCGAGCACCATGTCGAGCGCACCCGCAGCCTCGATCATGCGCGCGAGCTGGCGCTGGCGGCTGCCCAAGCGGGTGAGATCGCGGTCGCGTTCGGCGGCGACGGGCTCATCGGGGCGGTCGCCGACGCGCTGCGCCACTCCGACGGCGTACTGGGGGTCCTGCCGGGAGGGCGGGGCAATGACTTCGCGCGGGGGCTCGGCATCCCCTTGTCCCCGCCGGCGGCCTGCGAGGTCCTGGCCCACGGGGAGGTCCGCCGGCTCGATCTCGGCGTCATCGGCGACAAGACGTTCATCGGGATCGCCAGCTGCGGTTTTGACTCGGTGGCCAACCGCATCGCCAACGAGACGACGCTCGTACGTGGGCGGCTCGTGTACGCCTACGGGCTGCTGCGCGCGCTCGCTGGATGGCGCCCGGCGGCGTTCACCGTCGTCGTTGATGGCGGAGAGCCCCGCACTGTGTCGGGCTACACGGTGGCGGCGGCGAACTCGCGCTACTACGGCGGCGGCATGATGCTCGCCCCGGACGCGACACTCCAGGACGGCATGCTTGACCTGGTGCTGATCCTCGAGACCCCCAAGCTGCGGTTCCTGCGGCGAGCCCCGGCCGTGTTCACCGGCGCCCACGTGCGCCTGGAGAACGTCGAGCTGCTGCGCGGGCAGACCATCACGATCGCCGCCTCGCGGGCGTTCACGATGTACGCGGACGGGGACCCGATCGCCGAGCTGCCGGTGTCCGTCGGGGTGCTGCCCGGGGCCATCCAGACGCTGGTGCCCGCCACCATGACCACCTCCCCCGCCACCTCAGAGTGAGCGTGCTGGACGTCAAGATCGTCGCCGCTCGTGCGGTGGGTGAGCTGGCGCGGCGTGCCGGCCGCGGCGGCGGGACCAGCCTGCCGGGCAAGGTCCTCACCCGCCTGGACCCCGAGGCGATCGAGCGCCTTGCCGCTCGCCTGCCCCAGGGCTGCGCCGTCATCTCCTCGACCAACGGCAAGACCACCACGGCGGCGATGGCGGCGGCGATCCTGGAGCTTGCCGGCACGACGCTCGTGCACAACCGCGCCGGCGCCAACATGGCCGGGGGCGTCGCCTCGACCCTGCTGCAGGCGGCGCGTCGCGGGAGCGCGATCGACGGCCAGCTCGGGCTGTTCGAGCTCGACGAGTTCTGGCTCGATCGGGTGGTGCCGCAGCTCCGCCCGCGGGCGGTGCTGCTCGGCAACCTGTTTCGCGATCAGCTCGACCGCTACGGGGAGCTTGAGACGATCGCGGACCGCTGGGCCGCGACGGTGTCACGTCTGCCGGCCGGCGCCGTCCTGGCCTGCAATGCCGACGACCCGCTGATCGCCGATCTCGGTCGCCATCACGCCGGCGTGCGCTATTTCGGCGTCGAGGATCCAGCGATGGCCACGGCGCAGATGCAGCACGCCTCGGACTCCAAGCACTGCCGCCGTTGTGGCCATGCCTATGGGTACGAGGCGATCTACCTGGGCCACCTCGGTGTCTACCACTGCCCGAACTGCGGCCAGCGCCGCCCGGACCCGGTGGTGTCGGCCCGCCGGATCGAGCTGCACGGGACGCGCAGCGCCACCTTCGAACTCCACACCGGGGCAGGAGTGGCCGACATCGAGCTCCCCCTCCCCGGCCTCTACAACGTCTACAACGCCCTGGGCGCGGCGACGCTGTGTCTCGGCCTCGGCGTGGCCCTGGACACCATCGCCGCCGGCCTGGCCACGGTCAGCCCGGCGTTCGGTCGAGCCGAACGGGTCACCATCGGCGCGCACGAGCTGTCGATCCTGCTCATCAAGAACCCGGCCGGTGCGAACGAGATCCTGCGCACACTGGTGCTCGAGCCCGCTGAGCTGGACCTGCTGGTCATCCTCAATGACCGCATCGCCGACGGCCGCGACATCTCGTGGGTCTGGGATGCCGACTTCGAGATGCTGGCGGGCCGGGCGCGCCATGTCACCTGCGCCGGGACCCGTGCCGCCGAGCTGGCCCTGCGCCTGAAGTACGCGGGTCTGCCCGGCGAGCGGCTCACCGTCATCCCGGCGCTCGGCGACGCACTCGATGCCGCGCTGGGCGCCAACCCGGACGGGCGGCTGTTCGCGCTGCCCACCTACACGGCGTTGCTCGAGCTGCGCCAGGAGCTGCAGCGCCGAGGTCACGTGGGGGCCTTCTGGTCGCGCGAGGCGGCGGGGGCGCGGTCGTGAGCAAGACCATCTGGCACGACCTGGAATGCGGCAGCTACACCGCGGACCTCATGTTCTGGCGGTCGCTGGCGCAGCGCATCGGCGGGCCGGTGCTCGACGTCGGGGCAGGCACCGGGCGCACGACGCTCGAGCTCGCCCGGGAGGGCCATGAGGTCGTCGCCATCGATCATGACGATGAGCTGTTGGGGCTGCTGCGCGAGCGCGCCGCAGGCCTCGACGTCACCACCATCGTCGCCGATGCGCGGGCGTTCTGGCTCGACCTCAGCTTCCCGCTGATCGTCATGCCCATGCAGACGATCCAGCTCCTCGGCGGGCCCCAGGGGCGCGCGGCGTTTCTGGAGTGTGCCGTCTACCACCTCGAGTCCCCGGGGGTGCTGGCGATCGCGATCGCCGACGAGCTCGAGCTGTTCGACGTCAGCAACGGCACGGAGCCCGGGCCGCTGCCCGACGTCGGGGAGCACGATGGGGTCGTCTACAGCAGCCGGCCGGTGGCCGTGCGCGCCGACGGCGACGGCTTTGAGCTCGAGCGCCGCCGCGAGACGGTCACCGCCGACGGGCGGCTGAGCACCGAGCGGGACCTCATCCACCTCGACCGCGTCGACGCCGACACGGTGGAACGCGAGGCGGAGGCGGCGGGCCTGCGCGCCGCCAGCCGAATGGAGATCGGGCCGACCGAGGACTACGTCGGCAGCACGGTGGTGATGCTCCGTGCCTGAGCCCGACCGGACCCTGCGTGTCTGCGCGCTGTACCCGGACCTCATGAACATCTACGCCGACCGCGGCAACCTGATCATGCTCGAGCGCCGCTGCCGGTGGCGGGGCATGGGCTTTGCGCTGTCCTCCGCGGGTCTGGATGAGCGATTGGATCCCGACGGCGCCGACCTCTACTACATCGGTGGAGGCCAGGACCGCGACCAGACGCTCTGCGCCCGCGACCTCGCTGAACGAAAGCGCGACGACGTGCATGCAGCCGCCGCCCGCGGGGCGGTCATCCTCGCCGTCTGCGGCGGCTATCAGCTTCTGGGCCACTCCTATGAGCTCGGGACCGAGACCCTGCCGGGCGTCGGGCTGGTCGACCTGCACACCGTGCGCAGCGAGGACTCGCGTCTGATCGGCAACGTGGCCATCGAGGTTCAACTGGAGACGAGCCCGGCCGCCGCGAGCCCGGCCGCCCGGCGCGCGCTCGCCGGGTTTGAGAACCATGGCGGGCGGACGTTCCTGGGCGACGCCCAACCGCTGGGCCGGGTGCTCAAGGGCCACGGCAACAACGGCGGCGACGGGTATGAGGGCGTCCGGGCCGGCAACGTCATCGGCACCTACCTGCATGGACCCCTGCTGCCCAAGAACGCGTGGTTCGCGGATTGGCTCATCCAGGCGGCGCTGGGCCTCTCCGAGCCGCTGGCGGCACTCGACGACCACCTGGAGGACGCCGCGCATGCGGAGGCGCGCCGAGCCGCTGGGGTCTAGCATCGCATCGCCGCGCCGCCTCTCGATGCGCCTTCCCGGTTCTGCCCCAACCGCCGCACGTCTCGCCGCTGCCGTCCTGGTGGCGGTCGCCTGCGTGGCCTGCGGCAGCTCGCGCACGACCTCCTCGACGGCGGTCACCACCACCACGCCGACGACGACGAGCTCGACCAGCAGCGCCGCTACCCCCACCACCAGCACGAGCAGCAGCACCGGCGCGACGACGACCAGCGCGCTGCCCGGGGCAGGCAAGCCGGTCATCACCGTCGGCGACAAGAACTTCGCCGAGCAGTTCGTGCTCGGGCAGCTCTACGTCCAGGCCCTGCGCGCCCAGGGCTACAGCGTCAACATCAACCAGAACATCGGGCCGACCGACGTGACGGTGCAGGCGCTGCAGAGCGGCTCGCTCACCGTCTACCCCGAGTACCTCAACACCTTCGACACGGTCGTCGCGGGCTACCACCATGCCTTCCGCACGTTGCTGGACGCCTACGAGGGGGCTCAGCATTACGCACTGGAGCACGGCATGCAGGTGCTGGCCCCCGCCCCCTTTGCCCACAGCGACGCACTCGCGGTCACCGTTGCCTATGCCGCGGAGAACCGCGTGCGCACCATCCCTGACCTCAATCATGTGATCGCCGGACTGACGGTCGGTGGGCCGCCCCAGTTCCAGACCGGGTCCCCCGGCCTGCCCGACCTCAGCGTCGCCTACGGCTTCGTGCCCATCGCCTACCGGACGATGGCGGTGGGCGACCAGTATCCCGCGCTCAACACCGGCACCATCCAGGCCGCTGACGTCAACAGCACCGACGGCCAACTGGCCACCGGTGACTACGTGCTCCTGCGCGACCCGCGCCGGGCCTTCGGCTGGGGCAACGTCGTCCCGGTGGTGTCGGCCAAGGCGGTGGCGGCCGAAGGCTCGGCGTTCACCGACACCATCCAGCGCGTCGACGACATGCTCAGCATCGACGCGATTCGCCAGCTCAACTACGCGGTCTCGATCGCCGGCCAGGATCCCGCCGCGGTGGCCCGTCAGTTCCTGCAGACCCACGGCCTGCTCACGCCCGCGGCTCCCTGAGCGCCCCGCCGCGCCTCAGCTTCCGCTGGAGCCAAAGCCTCCGGTGCCGCGCGCGGTGGCGCTGAGGCTGTCGACCTCGACGAGCTCGGGCAGTTCGACCCGGACCAGCACGAGTTGGGCGATGCGGTCCCCGGCGGCGATCGCGAACGGCTGCTCGCGATCAGTGTTGAGCAGGAGCACACGCACCTCGCCGCGGTAGCCGGCGT
>JBAQGP010000840.1:0-10141 GCA_049287845.1 Solirubrobacteraceae bacterium
GGTGCGGGTGCTCGACAGGCCGCGGCTCAATGGGGCGGACTATCCCGCGGCCGTCGGGATCATGCGCCCAGCGCTGCACGACCTGCTGTGGGAGGAGACGCTCGGCGCCGGCGCCCGCGTGCGGCGCGGCGTGACCGTGCGAGCGCTGACCCAGCTGCCCGACGCGGTGGAGGTGGAGTGCAGCGATGGGGAGCGCTCACGGTACGACGTGGTGGTGGGCGCCGACGGGCTGCACTCGGCGATGCGCAAAATGGTGTTCGGCGGCGGGGAGCTGCCGTCATTCACCGGCCAGCGGGTGTGGCGGGCGATGCTCCCGCGTCCGCGGGAGGTCACCGGGTCGGCGATGTACTACGGGCCCGTGAATAAGGCGGGCCTGACGCCGGTCTCGGCGGCCGAGATGTATCTGTTCCTCGTCGAGAATATGCCCGAGCCGGAGCGGCCGCCCCGAGACCGACTGGCCGAGCTCCTGCGCGCGCAGCTGGCCGATTACCGGGGTGTGGTGGCAGCGCTGCGCGAGCAGATCCTTGACGACGCCCGCGTCGATTGCCGCCCACTCTACGCGCTGCTCCTGTCGCCGCCGTGGTACCGCGACCGCGTGGTGCTGATCGGTGACGCCGTGCACTCGACGACCCCCCACCTCGCCGCCGGCGCCGGACTGGCGATCGAGGATGCCGTAGTGCTCGCCGAGGAGGTCACCTCGCTCCGGCCGCTGAGTGCAGCGCTAGCGAGGTTCATGGCGCGCCGCTACGCGCGGTGCCGGACCATCGTCGAGAGCTCGCTGCAGCTGGGCGAATGGGAGAAGCGACCCGACGATCCGAAGGCCGACCCCGTCGGCCTGTCGACGCGCGCGTGGCAGGTGCTAGCGCAGCCGATCTGATCCCGCGTCGGGTGGATGGCGGGGGAACGACGCGCGTGAACGACGACCGCGCGCTTCCACGCTCGAATCAGAGCGCCGATGTTGGTGTTCCTGGCGCGGACGGGGATGCGCACGCCTGCATACGTGTAGTTCCTGAGTAGGTTGGTCTATCCGGGCCTCCTTGGAGGCTGAGTAGGTTGGTCTATCCGGGCCTCCTTGGAGGCTGAGACCTGCCCAGCACCTCAGTCCCACCAAGGAGGACCGGATGAATCTGCACGCTAACGCGGCGCTCAGTCTGAAAGGCCGGAGGGAGCTCTGCCGAGGTCTGTCAGCCCCATCGCACCAACTGGTCGCGCCACGGTAAAGTCTTCGCCGAGGCCGAAGCTGACCCGTTCGTTTAGTACACCGTGTACTAAACGGGGACATCCGCGGGAGCACAGAACCTTCCAGATGTCAAGCGAAAGACTAAAAACCTGGGATTTGCAGGAACAAGGGCGCGTAGCTCAGTGGGAGAGCGCTCGCTTCACACGCGAGAGGTCGCTGGTTCAAGCCCAGCCGTGCCCATTCTGAAAAATCGCGGATCCAGCGCTTTTCGCCTGTGATGGCGTTTGAGGGTCAAGCGCGCTTTGCGGCCGACCGCGGAAAAGAGCTCGTAGCCCACCAGGTCGAGCTTGCGGTGGAAGATGGGCCGGCGCGGAAGGCCGGATTGCCATGTTTGGGAGTCCTCACAACCGGGTGTCCTGAACCATAAGTTCGCTGGCAGCCTCGCGGCGAGTGGACGCGCCCGCTGAGCCCGAAGTCAGCGCTGGACCGGACGGCTGCCGAACCGGCTCAGGGGCCGCTCACGAGCGCGACGGTGAGCGTCGTGGTGTAGCTGCCGGCGTAGCTGTTGGCGGGAACGGTCACGCCGATCGTGGGCGTGATGGTGAAGATGCCCGTTCCGGTACCGGCGGCGGCGTCGACCAGCTTGACCGCCGACGGCGCGGTGCTTCCTGCGGGCACGCTGAGCGGATAGGTGACCGCGTTGGTGGGGCTCAGGCAGCTGGCGCCACCGACGCACACGCTGGCGACCGACTGAGCGCGCGACGCGGTGGTGGCCAGGGTGTGGCCGGAGCCCGTGGAGAGCCGCGTGGACGTGATGGTCAGGTTCCAGCCCGCGGCGCTCCCGGTGCGCGTGTCCAGGACGGTGAGCGGCAGGGTGTAGGTGGGCGTCTGATCCCCGGCAGGGAGGCTCGCGGAGAAGCTGGGGCTGGCCGCGGTGGAGAGCGCCAGCGTCGCCGTGGTCGACGGATCCAGAGCGATCGCCTCGGCGATCCACGCGCCGCTGGTGGCCGGGGCGGCGGTCTTTGTGGGCGTCGCGCCGGCGGTCGCCTGGGTGAAGTCGGCGCCCTCGCTCTCGGTGCCGGCGTTGGCCACGTCGTAGCGCTCGGTCGTCGATGCCCCCGGCGTCACCGAGTTGGACGCCCATGTCCCCGTGTATCCGACCGCGGCCAAGACGAGGTCGCCGGCGAAGTTCGTCGTCACGCTCGGCACGCCGGCGTTTCCGCTCGTCCCTGAGTTCGTCGCCGAGGCGTCGACGGGGACGCTCGTGTCCACCCCCGAGTAGGCTGCGATCCCGCCTGAGGCCAGCCGGGAGCTGCCCAGCGACCACGTCCAGTTCGTCGGCTCGCTGCTACCGGCGACGCGGTAGTACGACGTCTGGTGCAGGGTCGTGGTGGTGTCTTCGATCACGGTCCAGCCGGACGGCGGGGTGATCGCCGCTGTTCCCGCTGCGGTGATCGTCGCCACCAGCACGTTGCCGGACGCGATCCCGGCGGGCCTGCTGATCGTCTCCGAGGACGAACCGCCGGCGTTGGCGGCGAAGGTGGCCGACACCAGCGACACCGCCGCGCCCGCGCGCCCGGCGGCCACCAGCAGGCACACCGCGGCCAGCCCCAGCACGGACGCCGCCGGCCGCAGAGTCCCCCGATGACGCCTCTGGCCCGCGAGGTCCTGTGACGGCGGTCTACGCGTGGTGGGCACGACGGTTCAGCAGCACGGCGGCCCCGAACCCGAGGCCGAGCAGCGCGACGCCCCCGAGCACGATCACGAGCGTGCTCGGGCCGGAGCTGCCTCCCGGCCGAGTGATCTGCGCCGCGTTGGCCGCCCCGAACACCTGTACGATCGAACGGTTGGAGATCGTGCACTGCAGGCGGCGCGCGAGGCGGTGACCATTGCCGTACGCCAGCGATACCACGGCGCCATAGTGCCCCGCGCGGAGCGGCCTGCCGGCGAGGACGACGGGATAGCTGATGGCCGTCCCGGGGAGGAAGGTGTCCACCGCGAAGCTCTGATGCTTGAGCACCCGGCCGGCCGCGTTGGTCACGGCGAGGCTCCCCGTCCCCTTCACGAACTGGTTGCCGGTGTTGCCCATCCCGATGAACAGCGTCTGGTAGTTGTGCGGGCCGCCGGCGCGACAGCCGACGACCGTCATGCGCTGGACCGGCCGCGCCGGCACGTTGACCTGGAGGGCGAGCACGCTGAGCGCCTGCACGTTGATGTGGAACGCGTGCCCGTTCTGGTTGGCGCGGTAGCGCCGCAGCGGTGTCAGCGGCTGGGCGACGATCGCGCCGAGGTGCTGTCCCCCCTGCGCGCCCCGGGGCACCCGGACGACGAATGAGACCTGGGCATGACCGTGGCTGCCCAGCACGACGCGGCGGACCGGCAGCTTGGTCCAGGCCCCCACGTCCCGCCGCCGCCGCGCCCGCGAGAGGTACACGGCCCCGGTTGTCTGCCCCGTGGTCGCGTCGACGGCATAGAGCAGGACCGTCCCCCTGGCGCTGCTCGTGTTGACCACGGTGATCTGTCCGCTGATCCGGGAGCCCGCGCGAGCGGAATAGACGAAGTAGCCCTCCGCGCCGGCCGCGCCCCCCGGCGTCAGGGAAACCGTCGGTCCGGCCGCCTGGGCCCCGGCCGGCACGAGCGCTGCCGCGCCGGCGAGGACGATGACCGCCGCGAGCAGGGCGGCCGGTCGCGGCCGTCCCGCTCCACCGCGCGCTCGGCGGACCGCGGACATGTTCGTCGCTATGGGCCGCTGACGATCGAGACCGTCAGCGTGCTCGAGTAGCTGCCGGCGAAGCTGGTGGCGGGCACGAACACGCCCACCGTCGGCGTCACCGTGAACGAGCCAAGGCCGGTGTTGGCCGCGGCGTTGAAGAACTTGACCGCCGTGGGGGCGGTCGCTGCGGCGGGCACGCTCACCGGGTAGGTGACGGCGTTGGTCGGGTTGGTACAGGTGCCCGACGCGCATGCGGAGGTGACCCCGGTCATCGTCGAGGCGTTCGCGGCGAGCGTGTGCGGAGTCCCGCCGCCGGTGGTGAACTGCGTTGAAGTGATGGTCAGGTTCCAGCCTGCACCCGTGCCGGTAGTGTCAACCGCCGTCAGCGGCAACGTGTACGTCGGCGTCGAGTCGCCGCCGGCGAGGTTGGCCGAGAACGTCGGCGCGGCCGAGGTGGCCACGCTGAGCGCGCCGGCGGTGACCGTGCCGGTGACCGTCGGGTTCGCGGTTGTGGCAGCGCTCGCCGCCTGGCTCCACCCGAGGGCGGCCAACGTCAGAACAGCTGCAGCCCCTGCCGCGCGGTGCTTTCTCAACATGCGAGACCTCCCAGTCTCTATCGCCCTTGAGCACCGGCCCCTTGTAGACCTGGTCGGGCTGCGGAGGTTGTAGCACTGTTTGAACCCCGCGAGCAGGCCTTTCGCTCAATGCACCATCGCAATGAGAAGGGATGCGCAGCCTTGGGGAACGACTGCCGGACAAACCTGCGGCGTGCGGCCGGAGGCGCGCGCCGTCAGCCGTCCCACGACTGGTCGTCGACTGCGTCGGCAACGAGGCCGGCGGCGCACTGGTGGTAGGCGACGTCGACCTGGTCGCCGGGGAGCACCCCGACGAAGAGACCGAGGGAGGGATCGGCGGTGATCGTGTAGGAAATCCCGGAGGCCTGGTCGGCGACCGTGATCCGGCTGTCGCTCACCGCGGTGACCGGTCCGGAGGCGTCCTGCTCGACGTACTCGACATCGTCAGCGCCGAACGACCCGTCGGCGTTCTGGGCGTACGTCACGTCGACGACGTCGCCCACCAGGAACCCGTCGGTGAGCCCGGAGCCGGGGTCGACGGAGAAGGCGAGCAGCCCCGAGCCGGTGTCGATGGCGACGCGGTTGGCCGACACCTGCTTGATCGTCCCCTCGGTCACCTTGTCATCGTCCGACGGGTCGTTCCCGGAGGCAATGGTGCCGCCCGACACGGCGGCCGGCGGCAGCGTGATCGTGATCGTCCAGTGCCCCTGCGCGTCCACTGCCTCGCTGATCAGCACGGTGAGTCCCGGAGTGAGACCCTGGATCTGGACGGTGACCGGCGCGGCGCCTGCGCTCGGCGCACTGCTTCGCGTGGTCGTGGCGTGGTGTGCCGCCGCTCTGGCCGAGACTGGCTTGGAGGACAGACTGAATGTGTTGCCGTCGGTCAGGCGCAGCTGCAGCCTCCCTGAGCTGGCGCCGACGACCCGCGCGTAGAAGGCGACGGTGCCGGACGCGCGCGCCGTCTTCTTCACGCGCGAGATCGCGTGGCCTGAGCGCCGGAAGGAGATCTTGTCCCCCAGGCCGAGACGCGGCAGGGCGCCGCGGTAGGCGTAGGCGTGCACGAGGTGACCGCCGTCCACCAGTTCGATCGTGTGGTGGCCCCTGTCCACCGAGAATACGGTCGCACGCGGGGCGTGCGCCAACGCGGCGGCCGGACAGACTGCGAAGGTGGCCAGCGCACTCGCCAGCATGAGACGTCTCATGGTGATTTTCGCTTCCTTGCGATTTGCGTCTGCCAGGCCTGGCGACGCGTCTAGCTCTTGGTACCTGACAGAACGGCATCCCACTCGCCCGCGGTGAGCGCGACCGACAAAGGTCAACGACTGTTCGAAGCCCCGGCGCGCTCAGGGCCGTCACCACATCGCCCACCAGCGCCAGCAGCTGCTCGCGGTCGGGCCGGGAACGGCGCCGGCGGCCCAGCTGCTGCGGCCGACGCAGATGCGCTCGACGAGCCTCGGTCCTCCCAAGCTCGCTCTCGAGCCGCAGGCAGGTGCGGTTGCCACAAAGCCCCGGAAGAGGCGCACGGCTGAGGATCTGTGGAACCTGCCGGATGACGGGTTGCTGCACGAGCTCGTCGTCTGACCTTTGTGCCGCTATCCGCGCAGGTCCGCGAGGATCTCCACCCATCCGATCCCGCAGCGGCTGGGCGTAATCGTCCGCAGCCTTTACTTACGGAGATCTGGCTCATTGGGTTCCACCGCTTCACACGCGAGAGGTCGCTGGTTCAAGCCCAGCCGTGCCCATCATCACAAGAGAACCTCAGATGGCCGGAGCCGTTCGCGTCAGCCGGCCGGCGTCACCGGCCCCGAGGGTCCCGTATCCGACGGGCCCGTGATCGCCGGACGGTCCAGCTGGGGCGCGGCGAGCGTCAGGAAGTCCATGACGTCGTTGGCGTTGGCGTCACGGTTGGTGAGCGCCGGTAGGTTCCACTTCTTCTCGATCGTCGCGAGCACCGACGTGTGGTCGTGCTCGATGTCGGTGACGCCCCCCACCGGGGCGTACGGGGACACCACGATCGCGGGCACGCGCGGCCCGTACATGTCGTAGGCGCCGGGAGGATCCCCCGGTCCGAGCTTGGGCGCGATGTCGTCTGGCGCGACCGCGGCGAGCGGAGCGACGTGGTCGTAGTAGCCGCCGTGCTCATCGTAGATGTAGATGAGCAGCGTGCGCGGCCATAACGGCGAGCTGAGCACGGCCTGGATGACCCGGTAGGCCCAGGCCTCGCCGTAGTACATGTCCTGGGGATCCTCCTGCGTCGCCGCCGGGTCCGAGGTCTGGAAGTCAGCTCCGAGCACCTGAAGCGCCTGCTTGACCACCGTCGGGAGCGTCGCCAGCGGCAGACCGATGGACGACAGCACGCCGACGTTGGGATCGAGGAAGCTGACCGCGGGCAGGGTTCCCGCCTGGCAGTCGTGGAAGAACTTGGCTATCGGCGCGAGGTGGTCTGCGTGCTTGAGGATGATCGACGGGATGATCGCGCTCATCGGCAGGTCGCTGAAGTAGTTGCACCAGTTGATGTTGTGCGACGACAGGCTGTCGTAGATCGTCCCGTGCGGTGGCGGTGGGTCGAGCAGCGTGTCAGGAGTGGTGGTCGTGGCGCCCCATGCCGTGCCCGCGAGCAGGAACCGGCGATTCGGATACGTCGGCCCAGGGACCGAGCAGAACCACCTCGTGCCCACGGTGAAGGCGGACGCCAGCGAGTAGGCAAACGGCAGCACCTCGGGCGTGTAGTAGCCCATGGGCTGCGCCGCGCTCGACGATTGCACGAACCCGTCCATTTGGCCGCCGTGGATCTGCTGGTGGGTGGAACGCCAGTTCTGCGAGACGTTCTTGGCCTGGGCGGTGTCCGAGAACGGGAAGGAGTCGACCTGGGGGCCCAGGTGCGGCGTCCCCGGGTTGCTGTTCGTCGGCTTGCCCTGAGCGTCCAACGTCAGCCCGTCCACGCCGGGCAACATGCCGAGCAGGTTGTCGAACGAATGGTTCTCCATCATCACGACGATGATGTGGTCAAACGGCATGTCGGTGTTGACCGTGCCGGGTTTCTCGTCCGGGAACGGCAGGCTGCCGGCCACGTTCTGGGCCGCTGGCGCAGCGGGAGACATCACACGCACCCCCTCACGTTGACTTCCAGATGTTCTCTGTCCGCGACGCCGCCGGCCCGTCAGACGGCATCCGGACCTCTCCCCTCAGGCGAACCCTACGCCTCCGCGCGCTCCGGCTGGGAAAAATTTGCGGCGAGCCCGCGTGCGACGCCCACCTTGACCGGCCCCTTGGCGGTCAGTGTGACTAGGCGGGTTTGCCGGTGGAGACCCAGCGTGCGAGGACGCTGATCTGTTCGGGGGGCCATGTGCCGTCGCAGGGCATCGTTCCGGCTCGTAGCCGCTCGAGGATTGCGTCGGCATGCGTGCTGACGTCGTCGTGGGACCAGAGGTCGAAGGCGAAGCGCATCGAGTCGCGATCGCGTTGACGGAACAGCGGCCGGATGTGGTCCGCGAAGGAGAGCGGCTGATCGGCGTCTGGGAGAGGTGGTGGTGGCTCCTCCGCGGCTGTCTCGGTGGTGGCGTGAGCGCGTGACCAGGGTTCGGCATCGCACACCCACCACCAGCGCGGCACAGGCATGTGGGGTGGCGGGTGCACCCCGGGCTGCGAGTTTTCGAGCGCGATGCGTGAGCCCCACTCGAGGTAGGCGGTGAACGCGGCGCGAAACTCGGCGTCGGCGGGAAGTCCGACCTCGTCGGCGCTGCGAGTGAGCAGCAGCACCCAGCGTGCGCGTTGCTCTGGGGTCAGTGCCTTGTCGAGGTGCTGGCTGATCATCCGGTCATACTCGCCGTAGTGCTCGCTGTAGGCCGGCGGCCCACCGAACACCTGCCCCAACCACGAGGCCACACGCTGGGGATGGTCGGGAGACATCTGCGAGAACAGCCCCGAGAGCAGCGAGTCCTCTGGGACGTGGACCTCATAGAAGCGCCGGGTGAGGCGCAGCAGCGCCGGAAAGCCGCCCGCCCACTCAAAGAGTGTCGCCTGCTCGGGGAGGGGTGGGTCGTGAAAGTCGGCGTACCAGTGCATGCCGCTGCAGAACGGCTTGTTCTGCGACTTGCCGCATCGGCACAGGCTGTAATGCTCCCGTGAGGCTCCGTCGTTTCGAGCCTCGCCGTCGCCGTCGCGGTCGAGCAGTTCGATCTCACCGGTGACGCGATAGGGGCCGTCCTGTGAGACCTCGATCGCCGGTGGACGGGGTGAGTCTGAGTGCCCGGGCGGGTCGGTGCTGTCGGTTGTCACGCTGAGCGCGCCTGATGGGCAGTCAAGACCGGCACGGACGATCTCGTCGACGCGGCCGCCCGCGGGCGCGACGAATGGCTCGGTCGCGGCTCGGAACACGGTGGGGAGACGGTCGGTGCAAAACCCGGAGTGCGCGCAGGTTCCGCGGTTATCAGCGATCGTCACACCGATGCCGTGGTAGCGGTCGAGCTGATCGGGCACGCGACTGTCACTCTTGGCGTCATCCCAGCCGA
Organism: Solirubrobacteraceae bacterium; assembly: GCA_049287845.1. Taxonomy (GTDB): domain Bacteria; phylum Actinomycetota; class Thermoleophilia; order Solirubrobacterales; family Solirubrobacteraceae; genus Palsa-465. The sequence continues at coordinate 8,980 of JBAQGP010000840.1, forward strand.
GCTGCACGTGCGATCCGTCGCACCACGGCTTCAGCATCGAAGCGCCGCAGCGACACAGCGCGACCTGCGGCGTCGGGGTGAGGGCGACGCCGAGCCGATCCGTCATCCGCGGCACGTTGGTGACCAGGTACGGGCCGTCGGGCGCCGACTGGATCCTGGGGGCGAGCCCGCTCATCAAGGCTGCCAGCTCGCTGCGGCGGGCCTCGAGCCGATCGGCATCCCCGGCGACCGCCTGGCAGGCCAGGTCCTGCAGCGCCGCGGTCGCTTCCTGAAGCGCCGTCGCGCCCGGCGCTCGCACGCGCAGCCGGGTCACGTCGGTGGCGAGCCGGTGAAGCTCGTTCGCGATGTCCGCCTCGCTCGTGAACGCGTCAGCGCCACCCGAGTCCGGATCTGTGTCCTGCGTCTGCAGCGCGGCGGCCAAGGGCACGATCACCGACGCGCTCAAACGGTCCGCGACCCGGGCAAGCGTCGCCCGCGTTGCTTCGCCGTCGGTCGATCCGGCGGCGGCCTGCACCCCGGCCCGGAGCCGATCTGCGTCGCCGATCAGGTGACGCGCTTCGGTTGCCACACCCGTGACTGCTCCCACTTCCTCCTCCTTGCTGCCTCGGACCATGATCCGGCCGGCCGACGCTCGGGCTGCCGTTCCCCCTACGTTCCCAACGTGTTGATCACCAGTTGCGCCACCTTGCGTCCAGAGTACTGCTGCTGTCCGGTGACCAGGCGGCCGTCGCGGACGACGAACGGCTTGCACAAGCCGCCGTGCGCGTCCGCGCCGACGCCACGCTAGTCGGGAGCCGCCGGATCAACAAGCGTGACTTGTTGTCGCGCAACAAGTGGGCCTTGTGACCGAGGCCTCAATGCTCACGTACACTCGCGCTCGTGCTCCCCGACGTCGGCTTCGAGCTTCGTCACCTGCGAACGTTCGTCACCGTCGCGAAGTACGGCAGCTTCACCCGAGCCGCCGATGAGCTTCACATCGCGCAACAAGCCGTCAGCCAGCAGATCCGCAGCCTCGAGCAGGGACTCGGGGTCCAGCTGCTGTCGCGAAGTTCACGGGCGGTGGCGCTCACCTCGGAGGGAACCGTGTTCCTCGCCGACGCCAACCGCGTTCTGTCCGCAGCGCACCGCGCGCGCCGACGCGTCATCGCGGCAGCGCGGGGCG
>JBAQGP010000841.1:0-2251 GCA_049287845.1 Solirubrobacteraceae bacterium
CCGTGGGATGGAGAGGGTCGGCGGCCAGCCTGACCGGCGCGGATGCGGCTGTCGTCGCAGAGCTCGAGCCGACCCCCGCGCCGGCTCCGACTCCCGTCGACAGGGCCGCCCCGGTGGACGTCGCCTGGGCGATCGACGCGGGGACAACGGCGGCTGCGGCGCAGCAGGCCGCAGTGATGATCAGACGGCCTGGAAAGACGCGCATCCTGCCCTGTAGAGACGTCGGCCCGGGGCAATCCTTCCCCCGCGTCGGCGCCTCCCGGCCGGCGCCGGTGACCGGCCCGTCTACCCCGCCATGGGGACGCTGTCGGGGTGCTCGAAGCGGTCCGCCCGCACACGGTCCTCGGGCTCCAAGTGCACGAGCACGGTGGTACCGGGCAGCCGCGCGACGATCTCGTTTTGGAGCTGGTGAGAGACGTAGTGCGCTCGCTCCAGGCTCGTCCCGGCGGCGAACTGGAGATGCAGATCGACCTGGTGGTGGCTGCCCACGTGGCGGGCACGGAGATCGTGGTAGCCGACGACCTCCGCACCCATGAACGAGCCCACCACCTGTTGAAGCGCGGCCAGCTCGTCGGGGGGCAGAGCCTCGTCGGCCAGGCGCCGGCTGGCGTCGATGAGGATCCGCACGCCCGTGCGGCTGATCGCGACCGCCACCAGCAGCCCGACGACCGGGTCCACCCAGGAGTCGCCGGTGAGTTTGACCACCACCAGGGAGACCAGCACGGCCAGGGAGACGATCGCGTCGGTGCGCAGATCGGCCGCGTTGGCGTGCAGCGCGGTGGAGCCGGTGGTCCGCCCGGAGCGCTCCAGGTATGTCGAGACGACCAGGTTGACCGCAGCAGCGGCGGCGGCGACCCCGATGCCCACTCCGACCGAGGCCACATGGCCTCCGTTGATGAGGCGCCGGATGGCCTCCACCGCGATGAACACCGCGCCGAACAGCAGCAGCAGGGCCTGGGCTCCGGCGGCAAGATCCTCCAGCTTCTCGTGCCCATAGCGATGCGAGGCATCGGCGGGCGCATCGGCCTTGCGCACGGACGCCCACGCGATCAGCGATGCGATCAGGTCCATGAGCGAGTGGACGGCGTCGGAGAGGATGCCCACGGAGCCCGTCACCAGGCCGGCGGCGACCTTCAGGACGATCAGGCAGGTGTTGGAGACGATCGAGACCGCGGCGGCGCGCGTCTTGAGCGCTGGGGCATCCGGAGTCACTGTCATTGATGATGCCCCAGAGAGGGGTCGTATGACCTTGACCCAGCGCGGGGCGCTGGACCGGCTCAGGCGGCGGTGTGGCCGACCTCGCGGGGCGACGTGATGACCTCGGTGACAGGCATGCCGAGGGCCCGCACCTTGCGGGGGAGCTCGACACGGAACCAGCTCGAGTCGCGTACCGGCAGCATCGAGATGATCACCTCGTCGAACCCGAGGACGTTGAGCGCGTCCTGCACCGCCGCCAGGGGCTCGTGCGTACCGAGGACGCCGATGATCGCCTCGCCGGCTGCCTCGGAGAGCAGCGGGATGGCCAGCTCCAACCGCGCCTCGGCCTCGCCGAGGCCGTGATCCTCAGGACCCGTGACGCGGTGCAGGCCGCGCGGCCGGGCCGGCACGAGCAGCGTGAACGTGCAGGCGCTCTCAACCGCCCGACGCCTCACCGCCTCGACCAGCTCCGGGCTGTCGGCGGTCTGGTGAGCCACGATCAGGACGCGGCTGGGACTGGTGACGCGCATGCGTGTCCTCCTGGGCTCGTTCACCGATCATTTTCATGCAGAGACGCTCAGCGGCGCGATTGCTTCCCGGGCGGGTAGGGTCCCCGTGATGAGCAGGCCGATCCCGGCGACGATTGCCCACCACCGGACGGGCCGCGGGTCCCCGCTGGTGCTGCTCCACCCGCTCGGCGCCGACCGCCACGTCTGGGATCCGCTGGTGCCCTTCCTGACCCCCTGGCGTGAGCTGATCCTCATCGACATACCGGGCTTCGGCCAATCGCCTGCGCTGGACGGTCAGACGCCCACACCGCGCGCGCTGGCGGCCGCGGTGGCCGAGCACCTGGCGGCGATCGGCGTTGAGCACCCTCACGTCGCCGGCAACTCGCTGGGGGGCTGGGTGGCGCTGGAGCTGGGAATCAGCGGGATGGCGGGCAGTGTCAGCGGGATCGCGCCCGCCGGCCTCTGGCCCGAGCCGCTGGTCCCCAAGGCGGCGATCGCTCACCGTCTGGCCCGGGCCCTGCTCCCCGCGGCCGGCTGGTGCGTCG
>JBAQGP010000842.1:0-16119 GCA_049287845.1 Solirubrobacteraceae bacterium
CCCGTGTCTCGACCCGATGGAGGCGATGCCATGACTGACCTGCTCGACCGGATGGCCGCGGCCAACCCCGCTCGCGCCGACGAGCGACCGCCTCTCGACGACGTCTGGCGCAAGATCGCCGCCGACGCGACGCCCGCCCGCGCTCCGTGGCATCGGGCCGGCGGGCGGGCGCTGCTGGTCGCGGGGGTCGCCGTCCCGGTCGTCGCGGTGATCCTGATCGCCGTGTCGGCTCACCGGGCCGCGCAGCGGCCGCACCACCCGGCGGTGACCGGTATCCACCATGGCCGTTCCACCATCGACCCCGCCGTTCAGCGCAGCGCGCGGCGGGCCCTCGGCAAGCGCTCTGGCTCGATCGTCGTCATGAACCCGCAGACCGGAGCCATCCGAGCGATGGCGACGACGGGCAGCCTGCGCGGTGGTCCCGGCGCGTCGGTCCCCCCAGGTGCGACGTTTGACGTGGTCACCTTGGCCGCCGCGCTGACCAGCGGGCGCTACGGCCCGCACAGCCTCATCTCCGGCGCCTCTCCGCTCGGGGTCGCGGGGGCGCAGGTCCGCAACAACGAGCAGGAGAGCTTCGGACGTCTCACCCTGAGCGACGCCCTCGCCCTCTCCGTCAACACCGTGTTCGCGCGGGTGGGTGCCGAGGTGGGCGAGAGTGCCCTGACCCGGGAGATGCGGCTCTTCGAACTGCCCTCGCGAGCCGTCGCCGGTGGACGAGTCGCAGTCGGCCCCCTCGCGGCCGGTCAGGGTCCCGTGACGGTCACGCCGCTTCAACTCGCGACGATGGCCGCCACGATCGCCAACCGCGGCTGGCTGGCGCAGCCCCACGCCACGGCCCTGGCAGGTCCCGCGCCACAGCGCCCCGTCATGTCGCCCGGAGCGGCACGGCTGCTCACCCAGATGCTGCGCCGCGCGGTCACCGACGGGACGGCCACGGCGGCCAACCTCCCCGGCCTGAGCATCGCGGGCAAGACCGGCAACGCCCCGGCGGGTCCGGGCAAGGGTGCTGGGTCGGTGGTCTCGTTCATCGGCTTCGCCCCTGCCGATCACCCGACCGTCGCGATCGCCGTGGTCCTCAACGCTCCCCGCGGCGCGTTCGGCGGCACCGTAGCCGCCCCCCTCGCCGCCCGCGTCATCCGCGACGTGCTGCGCGGGCAGCCCTGAGTGGGCGATCCAGACTCGAACCTGGGACCTCTGCCTCACCGGTAGGGACGCAGGCCTACGCGCGGGGCACTCTGGGCGACGCGATTACCCGGCTGAGGGTCGGCTCTGCCGGTGGTGGCGGTCAAGTCCCCAGGCGGCGAGCAGGACGAGCCCTGGCAGGATGAAGAGCCCGACACGCAGACCGGCGGCCTGGGCGATCGATGCGACCGTGAATGGGCCGAGGATCTGGCCGATCGATGCGATCCCCTGGAGCTGTCCGATCGCGCCGTCGGCATTGCGCGAGCTCACCCCCACATGGATTGAGGAGGTCAGCGGAAACATCGCCCCGATCGCGATGCCGGTGAGCGCGATGCCGACCGCTGCGACTGCTGCGCCGCGCGCTGTGAGCAGGATCGGCAGACCCACCAGGGCGAGGATCAGGGACGCGCCGAGCAGGTGCTCGGCGGTGGCCCGGCGTGCCAAGCGACTCGCGAGCACGCGGCCGGTGAGGTTCGCGGCATACAGGCCGCTGACCATCAGGACCGCTTCTTCACGGCCGATGCCGACACTGCCGTTCAGGTAGCTGGCGAGCCAGAAGCTGAGAGAGAACTCCAGCGCGACGATCGCGAGCACGATCACCAAGGTCGGCACTGGCGAGCGCTGCGCCGGAAGATCAGCGGCGCGAGGCTGCTCATCGGGCGAGGCGACGGGCTCGGATCGAGGGATGCGCACGGCGCCCATCGCGACGACGGCGATGATGACAATCGCTGCACCGGCGACGAACGCAAAGCGCCACGTGAGCACCGTGGCCGCAATGCCGCCGAGCATCAGCGGCACCACCATTCCGCCGAGGCTCACCGTCACCTCCCCCTCGGTCATCGCCACCGTCCGCCGTGGGCCGTGCGCGTCGGCCAGCGCCGCCCACATCCTGACCAGCGCCGAGGTGCCAAACAGGCTCATGAAGAACGCCCCCGGCACCGTGATCGTGATCGCATCGCCGTAGCCGACGGCGAGCCCCGCGACCGCCGCCGCCGCCAACCCGAGGCGGATTGTCACACCGCGCCCCAAGCGCGCCTCCACCCGGATCGCGAGCAGGCCGGCAAGGCCACCACCCACCGCGAAGGCCAACTGATGCAGCGCGCCCGGCAGATAGGAGAGGTGCTCCTCGGCCCGCAGGTAGGGCAGCGCGGGACCCAGGATCGCGTTGAGAACGCCAAACCCGAACAGTCCCGAGAACATCGTCCACGTGAGGCGGTCGCGGTGATATGCGGGCCCCGTGCAGGTGTCGTGCCGAGTCGAGCTCGGCCTGGCAACTCGATCTAGCAATCGGAACACGAGGTGAGGACCGCCGACGGGTGACCGGACCGCAACAGCGCGCGAGTGCTCACCCCGCGCTCCAGGCGGCAAGCGCCCGCTCGGTGAGGATGTGGTCAAAGGCGTGCTCGCCCGCACCGACCAGCGGTGCCCGGCCGCCAAGGGTGCTGGGAGCGAGGGCGGCAGCGATCTCTGCCCTGGCGCCCATCAGGCCACCGTGGTAGCCCTCCTGGACACGGTCACCTGCCACCTGTAGGAGCTGGGGGGCGAGGCCGCCGAAGGTGACCAGCTCGGGGTCCAGAGCGTTGACGAGGGCTGCGGTTCCCCGGCCCAGCGCAAATGCAGCGTCCCGCACAGCGCGTTGCTGCGGCCGCCCGCCCGCGCGGGCGGCCGCGAGGACCTCGCGGCTGTAGCTCACCTCATCGGCCGGAGCCGGGTCGCCCAGATGACGCGCAAGCGCCTGACCGTCGAGGGCGGTGTTCCAGCATCCGTGGGCGCCGCATCGACAGCGCACGGCCGGCGAGCCGAATGGCATGTGCCCGAACTCACCGGCCATCCCGCGAGCGCCGGGAACGAGCCGTCCCCCGTCCAGCAGTGCACCCCCGACGCCGGAGTCCATGTAGAGGTGAACCGAGCTCGCGGACCCCGCCGCCGCGCCTCGGCGCCCATCCGCGATCGCCGAGAAGGTCGCGTCGTTACCGGCCAGGAACGGGACCGGCGCGGTCCTGCGCGGTGCCAGCACCGAGAGTTCCACATCCTCCCAGCCGAGGTTGGGCGCTTGTACCAGGCGGGTACCGGACACGGTCCCTGGCACCGAGACCACGATCGCCCGCACGCTTGCGCCGTGGCGAGCGCAAACGCCGGTCAGCGCATCCTCGACCCCCTCAAAGACGGAGGATCGAGCGCGATCGTGGCGCTGGGTCTGGTAGGTGTGCACCTCTCCGCCGAGCACGACGGTGGCCACCTCCCACCATTCGTGTGAGATCGCGGCAACCACCGCGACCGGACCCCGGGGATGCGGGCCCAGTGAGCCTGTCGGGCGCCCCCGGCTGCCCGTCGCACGCGCTGGCCCCTCAGCAACAAGGCTCGACCCGACGAGGCGCGCGACGGTCTCGCTCGCCAGCCCGCTGGAGATACCGAGCTCTCGAGCGACCCGGGCGCGGGTCATCCCTGGCTCCCCGTGGACAGCGCGCAGCACGCCTATCGCAGTTGAAGACGGCGCCGAGGCAAGCCGGTGTGACGCTGTGAAGGACTGCATGGGATTTTACTCTGGCCCAGAGTATATTCCCGGCGGACATCGCTGAGCGCCCGTGGGAGTCACGAGAGACGGGGCGGCCAAGGCTGGCGGTCAGACCTGGCGGTCGGCGCTTCGTCGCGCCCGGCCGTTACAGGACCACGGGGCCGGCCGGACGGATCGGCGGGTCTTCTCGGGTCGCAGGGAGCCCCACGCTCCCATGCGGCTGCACCCTCTCCGCAGCCCGCACCGACTCATCGACGAACCCGCTGCTAGTGGGCGATCCAGGACTCGAACCTGGGACCTCTTCCTTATCAGAGAAGCGCTCTAACCGACTGAGCTAATCGCCCGTCCGCAGGCGATTCTACCGGCGGGCGGGGGCCCCGCGGTTGTCACTGCGAGCGGGAGTGAGCAGGCCGTTGCGCGACCGGCCCACACAGGGTTCACTGCGCGCCGTGTGACCAGACCGCGGCGATCTCAATTCCGGGTTTGGGCGCCGGTCCGGAGCCTGAGGCTCTCCGCAAGCTCCAGAGCCTCGTGCGCGCTGGCAAACTCCAGTTGGGCGCGGAAGCCAGCGCCTGAGGCCGAGACCGTCACCTCGCGGCCCAGGGCGGCCTCGAGGGTGTCGCCGATCTGTGCGATGGCGGCCTCCTGGTCGGGGTGAAGGCCCCGGGGTCGACGTCGATGAGCCCTGACGGTGGTGGAGTCACCGTCGGCGTCGGCGCGCGTCCCGCGGGCTCGCTGCTCGGTCTCGCGCACCGACCACCCGTTCTGTACCGCGGCACGCGCCAGACGCCGGCGGTCGCCGTGGTCGGGGGCGAGCAGGAGCGCACGCCCGTGACCCTCGCTGAGGTCACCGGCCTGGATCGACTCGAGCGTCTCGTCGGGCAGGTCCAGCAGGCGGATGAGGTTCGACACCGCCACCCGGCTGCGGCCGACGCGCCGGCCCACCTCCTCGCGCGAGAGCCCCAGCTCCTCGGTCAGAGCCGCGCAGGCCCGCGCCTCCTCGACGGGGTTGAGGTCCTCACGGGCCATGTTCTCGACGAGCGCCACCTCGAGCGAGGCGGCGTCATCGTGGTGGCGCACGATCGCGGGAACCGTCTCCAGCTCGGCCAGCTTGGCGGCGCGCCAGCGCCGCTCTCCGGCGATCAGCTCGTAGGTGCCGCCCGGCAGCGGACGCACCAGCACGGGCTGGAGCACACCCCGGACCTTGATCGACTCCGCCAGCGCCACGAGGGCTGCCTCGTCGAAGCTGTCGCGCGGCTGACGGGGGTTGGTGGAGACGAGGTCGAGCGGGAGCTGGCGCAGCTCCTCGGCCTCCTCGCGCGGGGCGACCGAGAGAATCGCGGCCAGCCCGCGCCCCATGCCTCGCTGACGCTCAGGCACGGGGCCACCTGCTCTGCCCACGATCAGCCACGCGCCGCGACCTCCTTGGCCAGCTCGAAGTAGGCGTCCGCGCCGGCGCAGTGGGGGTCGTAGTGGATCACCGGCTTGCCAAAGCTCGGGGCCTCGCCCACGCGGACATTGCGCGGGATGACGGTCTGGAACACGAGCTGCGGAAAGTGCTCTCGGATCTCGGACTCCACGTCCTGGGCCAGCCGGGTCCGGCCGTCGTGCATGGTGAGCAGCATCCCGGCAACCGTCAGCCTGGGGTTGAGCTCGCGTTGCACCAATGACAAGGTGTCCAGCAGGCCGGCCAGCCCCTCGAGCGCGAAGTACTCCGACTGCACCGGGACGATCACCCGGTCGGAGGCCACGAGGGCGTTGACCGTCAGAGGGCCGAGTGATGGAGGGCAGTCCAACAGGACGAACGCGTACCGATCGCGGATCGGCGCCAGCACCTCGCGCAGGCGGTTCTCCGACCCCGCCAGGCGTGGCAGCTCCACGTTGGCGCCCGCGAGGTCAGGGCCCGCCGGGATGACGCTCAGGTTGGGGATGCCCGAGGCGACCACCGCGTCGGCAAGGGGGAGGTCATTGAGCAGCGCGTCGTAGACGGTCGGCGTGATGTGCTTGTCGATGCCCAGACCGAGGGTCGCGTTGGACTGTGGATCCATGTCGATGAGCAGCGACGCGTAGCCCGCCTCGGCGATGCAGGCGGCGAGGTTGACCGCGGTGGTGGTCTTGCCGACCCCGCCCTTCTGATTGGCAATCGCATAGACGGTCCCCATGTGAGATGAAGCTAGCGCCGCGAGCGGTCAGACGGAACGCCCCAGCGGGCGTTTGCGGGCCATCCCGGGCCGCCGCGGAAACCCGTCCGGCGTCGGGGCGACCTTGCGCATCAGGTGTAGGTGGCGGTGCAGGGCGCCCGGATAGGGCTCGACGCGCGTCACGGGGCCCGGTTCCAGGCCGAGCTCGGCGCCAGCGCGGGCGGCCGCGGTCTCGTCGTCGGGGTCGCGCCGCCCCCGCCACGCGATGAGCCATCCGCCCTCGGTCAAGAGCGGCGCCGCGTACTCGGCCACGACCGCCAGCGGGGCAAGCGCCCGGGCGGTGACCAGATCGCAGGCCCCCAGCCCTCTCGGCCACGATTCCGCCCGTGCATGGACCGCGGCCGCGTTGTGCAGCGCGCATGCGTCGATGGCGCGCGCGATGAAGGCGCATTTACGCCCGTTGCTCTCGACCAGGCTGACCTGCGCGCTGGGCAGCCCGATCGCCAGCGGTAGCCCCGGAAAGCCCGCACCGGCCCCCAGGTCGGCGATCGCCGTCGCGCCGCGGACCTCGTCGAGCTCCAGGGCCACCAGCGAGTCGGCGAGGTGATCGCGGAGGATGCCGGAGCGGTCGGTGACGGTGGTCGGCGCCTGCGGATCGCCGGCGACGCAGTCGGCCAGCGCCACCAGCTTCTCACCGGCGATAACTGAAAGCCCGTATCTGACCGCCAACGCCGTAGCGCCGGACGGGTCGTCGAAAGGTTTCACGTGAAACGGATCGGCGAACGCCCTCTGCGGATCAGTCAACGAGCGGAGCGACGACGAGATACCGCGACGGCTCCTGGCCCTCGCTGTAGGTCTCGACGTCGTGGCGATCCTTGAGGTGCTCGTGGATGACCTTGCGCTCGAGGGCGCTCATCGCATCGAGCGACACCGCGTGGCCCGCACTGATCGCCTGCTGGGCCGCCTGGTCCGCGGTGGCGCGCAAGGCGGTGGCGCGGCGCTCGCGGTATCCGGCAGCATCGACGAGCACGGATACCCGATGGGTGGGATCCATGTTCGCGCTGGCGATCCGGTAGGCGAGATGCTGGATCGCGTCGATGGTCTGGCCATGATGGCCGATGAGCAGCCCGAGGTCCTCGCCGACGAACTCGCCGTGCAGGCCGTCGTCGGCGTCGCGTACCTCGACAGTCGCGTCCACGCCGGCCGCGTCGGCGATCCGCTCCATCAACGTGCGCACACGCTCGAGAGGGATCTCGTGGTTCGCTGACATCGTCTAGCGCCGCCGCCCGGACCGCTTCTTCTTCTTGCGCGGGCTCTTCGGCGGGGCCCCCCGGGGGCCCGAGGCCACCGGCTCCTTCTCGACGACCGTCTCCTTGGGCTTGCGGATCCGTGCCCCGAGGCCGCCGCCCGAGCCGCCGGAGCCGTTGGGGCCCGACTTCGGCGGGCCGCCGCCGTCCGATCGCGGACCACCCCCTGAGCCGCCCGGCGCGGGCGGAGATCCGCCCGCAGTGGCCGGACGCATGGGTCCGATCCGGCGCTTGACCACGTACTGCTGGCCGATCGTCCACAGGTTCGTGGTGATCCAGTAGACCAGCACGCCCGCCGGGAACCGAATGACGAAGATCACGAACAGCAGCGGCATGAAGAGCATGATCTTCCGCTGCGTGGGGTCGGTCATCGCGCCCGACATCATCAGGCTGGAGCCGAGCTGAGTCCCGACGTAGAGCAGGATGAGCACGACAAGCGTGGCGCCGCTGGCCTTGTCGGTGATGTCTCCGATGAAGAGGAAGCTCGACTGGCCGTGGCTCCCGCACGCCACCGTGTGGGCGGTGCTGAGGACGCCGTGGTTATGCGCGGCCTGCCACTTCGGGCAGATGTCCACGCGCAGGCTCTGGCGCAGCATGTAGTACAGCGAGATGAAGACGGGCAGCTGCGCGGCCAGCGGGAGGCAGGAGGCCAACGGGTTGACGTTGTTCTCCTTGTAGAACTTCATCATCTCCTGCTGCTGGCGCTGCTTGTCCTCCTTGTACTTGGCCTGAATCGCCTTCATCTCGGGCGCCAGCTGCTGCATTCGCGCCATCGAGCGGATCTGCTTGACGGTGAGCGGCACGAGGATCGCGCGCACGCAGATGGTCAGGAGCACGATCGCCCAGCCCCACGGGATCCCGAGGCTGTTGTAAAAGAACTTCAGCACCGCCTCGAAGACGCTGATGAGCGGCTGGAAGATGTTGGCGGTGACGAGCAGCATGGTCAGACGCTCGGGGCGGCCGCTCGGGGCTTGAACAGCCGTTGCTCCTCGACGGGGTCAAAGCCCCCTTGGCTCCAGGGGTTGCACCGTAGAAGCCTCCAGCCGGCCAGGACGAGTCCGCGCAGTATGCCGTATCGCTGAACCGCCTGTGCCGCGTACTCAGAGCACGACGGGTAGTACTTGCAGCGCTGCCCGACGAGCGGGGACAGCAGCAGTTGGTAAGCGCGGATCGGCAGAACCGCGGCGCGGCGCAGCACCATCATCAGGCCGGCCCCTCCTGGGACGGCGCGACAGCGACCGTCGCGCCCGCGACCTTGTCCACCAACTCGCCCAACGCGCTCTGAATCCCGGCCAGACCGTCGCGCTGCGCCAGCTCCTTGGCCCCCTGCCGGGCGATGATCACGGCGTCCGCGCCGGGCGGCAGCCGCTCACTCTCCCGGGCAAAGGCCTCGCGAAGCAGGCGCTTGACCCGGTTTCGCTCCACCGCCCCGCCCACCTTGCGCGACACGGACAGTCCCAGGCGAGGCGAGGCGTTCTCGTCGCTGCGCGGAAACACGTAGAGGACCAGGTCACGGCCGGCATGTGACCGGCCGTGCCGGAAGACACGGTCGAAGTCTGCGCTGCGCGAGAGCCGTCCCCGCCCTGGCCGATGCGCGGGCACCGATCCCGCCCACCCGCGGGGCATCACACCGTCAGGCGCTTGCGTCCCTTTTCGCGCCGTCGCTTGAGCGTCAGGCGCCCCGCGCGCGTCTGCATACGGGCACGGAAGCCGTGGGTGCGAGCGCGCTTGCGCTTCTTGGGCTGGTAAGTACGTTTCATCTCAGAAGATCCCGGGCTACGAGCTTGTCCTGGACTGGCCGGCGGGCCGGGAACGACAGAGTATACGCAGGCGCGGAGCCTCTCCCGGGAGCCCTCCACCGCGTGGCGCAGGGCCTCCGCGGAGGGCCCGGAGCTTTTTCCCGCGCTTTGCGCCAACCCCACCGCGAACCCCGCGAGGGGCCCCAAGGCCGTTGGTATATTCGCCGACCCCCGCGCGATTTCGCCCGGGGCCCTCACCCATCGTCATTCAAACGCTCCCGGGAGGAGCTGCTTGTCGCTGCCCGCTCAACCCGACGCCGTGTCCGCGTGGCGCACCATCCGAGCGGAGCTCCAACGACTCGTGGGCAACTCCGCGTACGAGATCTGGCTCGCCCCCATCCAGCTCGAGTCCTTTGATGGCGACGTTCTCCTACTCCGTGCTCCCCCGGCAACGGAGAAATGGCTCGCCGGGCGCTTTGGCCCCGTGCTCGAAGGATGCGTACGCCAGGTCCTCGGCGCCCAGGTTCACGTCTCCTTCGCCGGCGGTGGATCGGCACACCACGACCCCCCGCCGGCGCCCCTGGGGCCGAGCACGCACCCCACCGACTTCAATCCTCGCTACAGCTTCGACCAGTTCGTCATCGGCGAGGGCAACCGCCTGGCCCACGGCGCCGCCCTGGCGGTGGCCGAGATCCCCGGGCAGGCCTACAACCCGCTCTTCCTCTATGCCCCGCCGGGATTGGGCAAGACCCATCTCCTGCATGCGATCGGCAACTACGTCCTGGAATACGGCGGCGGCGCCACCGTCCGCTACACGACCGCCGAGGCGTTCACCAACCATTTCATCAACGCGCTCAGCACCAAGTCCATCGACGCCTTCAAGCACGCCTACCGCGACGCGGACGTGCTGCTCATCGACGACGTCCAGTTCCTGGCCAGCAAGGCCCGCACCGAGGAGGAGTTCTTCCACACGTTCAACGCGCTGTATGAGACCGGCCGACAGCTCGTACTCACCTGCGACCGGCTGCCCCGGGCGCTGGTCTCGATCGAGCAGCGACTCCGAGAGCGGTTCGATGCCGGCCTCGTCGCCGACATCAAGCCTCCTGACCACGCCACACGGGTCACCATCCTGCGCAAGCGCGCAGCGGTCGACAACGTCCCCCTCTCCGACCCCACCGTGCTCGACCTCATCGCCGATCGTGTCCCCGACAACATCCGCGCGCTCGAAGGCGCCCTCATCCGCGTCGTCGCCTTCCACTCGCTGACGCAGCGACCCATCGATCGGGACCTCACCACCGAAGTCCTGGACGCCATGTACCCCCGTCGGCGCGGTGCCGGGCCACCGTCGATCGACGAGGTCCAGTCGATCGTCGCCGCCCACTTCAGGCTCTCGGTCGAGCAGTTGACCTCGCCCAGCCGTGCCAGCGCGGTCGCGTGGCCCCGGCACGTGGCCATCCACCTCGCCCGTGATCTCACCGGCGCCTCACTGCCCGTGATCGGCCGGGCCTTCGGCGGCCGCACCCACGCCACCGTCGTCCACGCCTGCAAGCGCGTCTCCGAGCGGCTCAAGAGCGATCAACACACTGTTGATGAAATCGCCGCGCTGTCGGCTCTCGTCTGCGCCGGACAAGCTGCGGATCAAGCCGACCGCGACTATTGACAGACTTGCCTGTCCGCCTTCAACAGCCATTCCTCCGCTATTTGCCGGAGATCGCGCAGTTCTCCACAGCTTCCATTCCCTCTATGACTTCTAACTCCTTTCTGAGGTATTCATCGTGAAGATCTCGCTCGAGCGCGATGTTCTGCTCGCACAGCTGCAGACCGTCAGCAGAGTGGCGTCAACCCGCAGTGCGATCCAGGCGTTGTCCGGCGTTCAGCTCATCGCCAAGCAGGACGGCTGCGAGTTGCGTGCCACCGATATGGACGTCGGCCTCCGCGTCCCCCTCCAAGCCGAAGTGGCTCGTGAGGGCACCGTCGTGCTCCCCGCGCGGCTCATGCTCGACGTCGTGCGCTCGCTGCCCTCGGCCGCCGTCTCGATCGAGGTGCGCTCGGCGGAGCAGGACGTGGAGGTGGTGTCCGGCAATGCCCGCTTCCACATTCGCACCCTGCGCGGCGACGACTTTCCTCCGTTCCCCGAGCCCGAGCCCGACACCGCCGTCGAGGTTCCTGCCGACGCTTTCGTGTCCACCGCGCAGAAGGTCGCCGGCTCGGCCTCGCGCGACGAGACACGCCCTGTGCTCACCGGGATCCTGGTCTCCGCCTCCGAGCGGGAGCTCCGCATGGTCGCCACGGACTCCTACCGGCTCAGCGTCAAGGAGACCACGCTCGAAACCTCGCTCTCCTCCGGTTTCGAGGTCAACGTGCCGGCGCGGGCGCTGCAGGAGTTGGCGCGCCTCGTCGGCCACGGCGAGGGCGAATCGGTGAGCATCAGCGTCCGCCAGAACCAGGTCCTGTTCACCCTCGGCCGCGTCGTCCTCTCCAGCCGCCTGATCGACGGTCAGTTCCCCAACTATCGCCAGCTGCTGCCCGAGAGCTTCGAGCACGAGCTGCGCGTGGGCGGTGGAGAGTTCACCGACGTCGTGCGCCGCATCAGCCTGCTGGCCCAGAAGAACGCGCCACTGCGGCTGGCCTTCGCGCCCGGTGAGCTGACGGTCTCGGCCCAGACGCCGGATGTGGGCGAAGCCTCGGAATCCCTGCCCGTCGCGTTTCAAGGTGAGCCGCTGGAGATCGGCTTCAACCCCGAATTCCTGCGCGCCGGCCTGGAGGCCATCGACGAGGGCGACGTTCTCCTCAAGCTCATCAGCCCACTGCGCCCCGGTCTCATCGAGGCCGCTGACGAGAGCCGCTTCCGCTACCTGATCATGCCGATCAGGCTCAACGTCTAGGCGAGCCGGGCGCGTCGACGTGCGGGTGGTGCGCCTCAGTGTCCGGGACTTTCGTGGCTACCACGACGCCAGCGCGCACCTGGGAGACGGGCTGACCGTGATCACCGGTCCCAACGGCGCCGGCAAGACGAATCTGCTCGAGGCGCTCTACTTCGGTTGCACCGGGCGCTCATGCCGCACCACCAACGAGCGCGAGGTGGTGCGCTTCGGGGAGCGCGCCACGCGCGTCGTCGTCGCCGCGGAGGCCGAGGACGGGCCCCACGAGCTGTCGGTCGGCTTCTCGCCCGGCGAGCCCAAGCGCATGCGGGTTGACGGAGCCAACGTGGAGCGGCTGGTGGAGGTCTCGGAGCGCCCGCTGGTCAGCGTGTTCCTTCCCGATCGTCTCGAGCTCATCAAAGGCGCACCCTCCCTGCGCCGGGGTCATCTCGATCAGCTCGTCGCAGGGCTCTGGCCGGCGCGGGTGGCCACGCGCCGCGCCTACCACCAGTCCCTCGCCCAGCGCAACGCCCTCATTGCCCGCATTCGCTCGGGCGCCGGCAGTCGCAATTCGCTGCACAGCTGGGACGCCCAGCTGGCGCGCCACGGCCTGGCCCTGATGGACGACCGTCGCGCCGCCGTCGATGCGATCACCGAGGCGTTCGGACGGTGGTGCGCGGATCTTGGGCTCAGCGGCGAGCCGGCCCTGCGCTACCGCCCTCGCTCCAAGGCGTCCACGGCGGAGGAGCTGACCGCGGAGTTGCGCGAGCGTATCGACGGTGACATCGAACGGGGGTTCACCGGCCACGGCCCGCACCGCGACGACCTCGTGGCCACCCGCGAGGGACGAGAGCTGCGCGCGTACGGCTCACAGGGCCAGCAGCGGCTGGCGCTGCTGGCGCTGCTGCTGGCAGAGCGCGACGCGCTGGCCACCCACCGCCAGAACCCGCCCCTGCTCCTGCTCGACGACGTGATGAGCGAGCTCGATCGCCAGCGCCGCCGCGCGCTCGTGGAACTGCTGCGCGCCGGCGAGGGGCAGTCGGTGATCACCGCCACGGATCTGGAGCAGGTCCCGGGCGCCGAGGCGGCGGGGGTCACGCGCCTGGAGGTCGCCGACGGCGAAGTGCGGAGCGAGGCTATGGCGGCAGCCGGATGACCCACTACCGCCGATCACCGCGCTCGATGCAGGCGGCGCTGACCGGGCTGGCCGACGAGCTGGCCCCGCAGACACTTCTGGCCGAGGTGCAACGGGCCTGGCCGGAGGTTGTGGGACCCTCGATCGCGGCTCAGGCGCAGCCGGCCGCGGAGCGCGGCGGTGTGCTCACCATCTCCTGCGCGGCGTCCGTCTGGGCCCAGGAGCTGGACCTCATGTCCGTCGCCATCCTGGAGCGCCTCAACCAGGCCCTCGCGTCCGGAGCGATCTCGCGGCTGAGGTGCGTCGCCGGGGGTCGGTGAGACGGCGGTTCGGGCGTCCCCTTTTTCGGCGTTTTGCAGGTAAAAGCACAGCCCCGGGGAGGCCGTTTCGACCGGGCCCTGTGCTATTCTTCTGTACACCATTCCTCACGCCCCGGCGCGCCTGGCATGGTGCGGGACCGGGGCGTGTCAACGTCATCGGAGGATCGTGGCGAACGACGAGAGCGCCCCCACGGGCGCTGGCAATTCCAGTTACGACGCACAGGACATCACCGTTCTCGAAGGACTCGAGGCGGTCCGAAAGCGACCCGGCATGTACATCGGGTCGACCGGTGCGCGCGGCCTGCACCACCTCGTCTACGAGGTGGTCGATAACTCCGTCGACGAGGCGCTCGCCGGCCGCTGCTCGTACGTAGCGGTGACGATCCATCCCGATAACTCCGTCACGGTCGTCGACGACGGCGCGGGTATCCCGGTCGCCATCATGGCCAAGGAGCAGCGCCCGGCGGTCGAGGTCGTGCTGACGGTGCTGCACGCCGGCGGCAAGTTCGGCGACGGTGGCGGCTACAAGGTCTCGGGGGGGTTGCACGGCGTCGGCGTCTCGGTGGTCAACGCGCTGTCTGAGCGCCTCGACGTCGAGATCCGCCGCGACGGTCACGTCTTCCGGCAGTCCTACGCACGCGGCAAGCCACAGGCCGACCTCGTCAAGGGCGAGCCCACCTCGGAGACCGGCACGACCATCACCTACCTGCCCGACGATGAGATCTTCGAATCGCTGGAGGTCGACTTCACCGTGATCGAGGAGCGGATGCGAGACACCGCGTTTCTCACCCGCGGCCTCAAGATCACGATCGTCGACGAGCGTGACGAGGGCAAGAGGGCCGAGTTCCAATATGAGGGCGGGATCAGGGACTTCGTCGCCTACCTCAATCAGAACAAGGACCCGATCCAGAAGAACATCATCTACTTCGAGGGCGACAGCTCCGAGGGCGCCGTCGAAGTGGCGATGCAGTGGAACTCGTCCTACCAGGAGTCGGTGTTCTCGTTCGCCAACAACATCAACACCATCGAGGGCGGCTCGCATCTCTCGGGCTTCCGCTCGGCGCTCACCGGTGTGCTGAACCGCTACGCGCGTGAGAAGGGGTTCCTCAAGGAGAAGGACGACAACCTCGCGGGGGAGGACGTGCGCGAGGGGCTCACCGCGGTCATCTCGGCGAAGCTGACCGACCCTCAGTTCGAGGGTCAGACCAAGACCAAGCTCGGCAACCCGGGCATGGCGGGCTTCGTGCAGTCGGTGGTCAACGCCCGGCTGTCGGAGTTCCTGGAGGAGAACCCACAGGACGCCGCCCAGGTGATCAAGAAGGCCGTGTCCGCCGCTCAGGCGCGCGCCGCCGCGCGCAAGGCGCGCGACCTGACCCGTCGCAAGTCGGCGCTGGAGAACTCGACGTTGCCCGGCAAGCTCGCCGACTGCTCGGTCAAGGACCCGTCGCTGGCGGAGCTGTTCGTCGTCGAGGGAGACTCGGCCGGTGGCTCGGCGGTCAGCGCGCGCGACCGCAACACCCAGGCGATCCTCCCGCTGCGGGGCAAGATCCTCAACGTCGAGAAGAGCCGGATCGACAAGGTCCTGGCCAACACCGAGGTGCAGGCGCTCATCACGGCGATCGGGACCGGCGTGCGCGACGAGTTCGACATCGAGAGGGCGCGCTACCACAAGATCGTGCTGCTGACCGACGCCGACGTCGACGGCGCCCACATCCGCACGCTGGCGCTGACGCTCCTGTTCCGGGAGATGCAGCCGCTGATCGAGGCCGGCTATGTGTATATCGCCAAGCCGCCGCTGTACCGGTTGACGCGCGGCCAGAAGCATCGCTACATCGAGCGCGAGACAGAGCTCGAGGACATCCTGCTCGGCGACAAGTTCGAGAAGCTGGAGATCTCCGACAGCCAGGGCAAGGCGTTCAAGCTCACCGAGGCGCGGTGGAAGCGGTTCACCCGGCTGCTCAAGCAGTACGAGGGCTGGGCGTCGGCGCTGCGGGCCGCCCACGGGCACGGTGTCGTCGCCTTCATGCAGCAGGCGCGCATGCTCGAGGAGCACATCACCGACGTCCCCGCGCTGCTCGGCCACGTCGCCGGCAGTGAGAGCAACGGTGATGGTCACGCCTACAACCTCGTGCTGATCGAGGAGGGTCCCGAGGAGCTGGTGATCAAGACGCTGGAGTCAAAGACCGGCCTGGCCACCACGCATCATGTCCGCCGTGCCGCGTTGGAGGCCAACGAGTACCGGCGCCTGGCCGACGTGCACCGTGACCTGGACGCGCTCACCGGCACCCCTCCGTTCACGATCACGCTCGGCGACACCACCACGGACGCCGGCAGCTTCGAGGAGCTCCACGACCAGGTGCTGGCGATCGCCCAGAAGGGGATCGACTACTACCGGTTCAAGGGCCTCGGCGAGATGGACGCCGAGGAGCTGCGCGAGACCACCATGGATCCCGAGACCCGCACGCTGGTGCAGGTCACGATGGAGGACGCCGCGTCGGCCGACCTCGTGTTCTCGATGCTGATGGGCGACCAGGTCGAACCCCGGCGCGCGTTCATCGAGGAGAACGCTCGCCTCGTCACCAACCTCGACGTTTAAGGAGGCCGCGCCATGTCAGCAATCGACACCATCGGCGGCGGCAATATCGAGCCACGCGGGCTCGAGGAGGAGATGCGCTCGGCGTACCTCGACTACGCCATGTCGGTCATCGTCGGGCGCGCGCTGCCGGACGTGCGCGACGGCCTGAAGCCCGTGCACCGCCGCGTGCTCTACGTGATGAACGAGTTGGGCCTGCAGCCCAACCGCAAGCACGTCAAGTGCGCTCAGATCGTCGGCGAGGTGATGGGCAAGTACCACCCGCACGGCGACTCGGCGATCTACGACACGCTCGTGCGTCTCGCCCAGGACTTCTCGATGCGCTA
>JBAQGP010000843.1:0-1703 GCA_049287845.1 Solirubrobacteraceae bacterium
CCTGACGCTCGCATGCTCTCGCGATCGCATTCGCCGACCGCATGACGAACACCGACGAGTGGTTTTGTGACCGCCTCTGGGACCGTGCCGGCGGCCGCCGGTGATTCCTATGCCGCGAGGGGGATCGTCGGATCGGCCGCCGGCGGACTAGTCCTTCGGCGACGGTTACGGTCCGTCGCGCCCTCGTCGTCGCCGGATGCAGGGAGGACGCGACGGCGTGCAGGTCGGCGATTGCCTAGGCCGTTGGGGTCGCAGTCTCGAGTTTGGCGAAGGGGGCCACGCTCACCGGTACGGCTCGGTCCTGGCGACTTGGCCTTGACGACCGCTGTCAGCTGCGGCGCCGGGTCTGGTCAGGTTGGGCGAGCGTCGGATCTGAGCTCGTGCAGCGCGTCTGACGTGTTTACGCCGAGAGCGCTCAGCAGCACTGCCGCAGGATCTGGTGGTTGGAGAGTGAGGATCTGGGCGAGCGCCTGCTGGGCCGTGATCTGCAGCTTCCGACGGTTGGGCTTAGACGCGGCCTCAAGCACTTGCTTTGCCGCGGGCGTCATGCGCAGGCGATCTTTTTTCGCGACGTCTCTGATCCTCGGCTTCTTGGGGACGGCGCGCATCGGCAGTGGAGGAGCGTCGATGCCGGACCCCAGGCCCAGGGCGGCCAGGGCCTCGTGATCGAGCGACTCCTGGGCCTGGCGAGCTTGCTGCAGGTTCACGCCCAACACGACTTGTATCGAGGGATCCTCGAGCAAGGCGAGCAGGAGGTGATCGGTGCCGGTTCGGCGATCACCTCGGCGGCGAGCCTCCTCACCGGCGCGCAAATAGATGGCCCACGCGTGAAGCGTCTCTGACGCTACGGATTCGGTGCTCATGACGATTCCTTGTTGTATTTGGTGTGCACGGATTGGCGGGTGACGCCCAAGGCGTCTCCGATCTGCTGCCACGACCAGCCCTTTTCCCGAGCCGATGCGACGTGGTCGGCCTCGACCCGTTCCGCGAGCCGGTGCAGAGCTAGAGCGGCGCGGAGCCCCAGCGAAGGGTCCTTGGACGCGATCGCGGAGGCGATGTCTTCAGCGTTCATGGCCGTCAGTCTAGACTGACAATCATGTTCTTGTCAACCCAAACTGACGCTGCGTGGCCTCGGGACTCTCGGTATCCAGTCCCGTGCATCGCGTGTCCGCTCCCGCAGCGGCGTGGACTGGACGTGTGCGCCCGCATCGGGTCCAGCGACACGCTCCCGGGGGAACGAGGCAGTGGTGCAATGTGGAGCCCGCGCTGCTGCATTTGCTCGCCCGGCGGGCGAAGTGGAAGTGTGGGGCTGCCGGATCCGAGCCGGTCCACGCTTCTGGATCCAAAGCGGCGGCCGCGGCGCCCGACACCGGAGCAGCGCTCTCGCTTCGCGCGGAAACCGAGCTAGCGGAGTAACCCAATCGTTCGCCGTCGACGCGGCCGTCGTCGTGCTCAGGTCTCGCCGCATCCAGGGCGCAGCACCCGCCTATGCAGAGCGACAGCTACGCCTATGCAGAACTAATTTCCGAACGTAGGTCATCTGGCCCGGTGGGGCGCTCGTCACCTCACCCGGTGTCATGACGCGGGCTTGTGCTTCCCGTTGGTTGCGAGCGTCCGCCTCCACGATCAATCCGAGCGTCCGCGCCTCTGAGCGATGATGGCTCGTAGGAGAAAGGAACGGGCCGCAGGACGGTGCACCTAGT
>JBAQGP010000844.1:0-2218 GCA_049287845.1 Solirubrobacteraceae bacterium
CGACACACCTGCGAATCGGTACGGCGTTGCTCGGCGATCGCGGGCCTCGCGTCAGGTAATGTCCCACGCGTGACGCCGAATTGGCTGCGGAATACGGGTACAGGGTGGGAGGACTGAAGGATGGCCAGTGCCATGCGAAAGATGGCGGTCTACCTCGGCCTCGTGGAGGACGACCACCGCTTCGGAGACAAATACGACTCCTACGGCGAGTACGAGGACTACGACGGCCAAGTGGACAGGCCCGAAGCGCCGGAGGAGGTCGATGTGCGCCCCGGCCGGGACGACTACGCCGGTTACCAGACCGCTGACTGGCGCGCCGAGCACGTACCGCAGACAACTGATCTCGCGCGTATTACGACACTGCATCCTCGCACCTACAATGAAGCACGTACCATAGGTGAACACTTCCGCGAAGGTACTCCGGTGATCATGAACCTGACCGAGATGGTCGACAGTGACGCAAAACGTCTCGTCGACTTCGCGGCTGGCCTGATCTTCGGCCTGCGTGGGAGCATCGAGCGTGTGACGAACAAAGTCTTCCTGCTGTCTCCTGCGAACGTCGAGGTGACGGCGGAGGATAAGGCTCGCATCGCAGAGCGTGACTTCTTTAACCAGAGCTAGCCGACAAGCAGTGGCGACGTGACGCTGATCAGGTGACCGTACCGGCCGGATCGGCACTAAGGACCGGATGTACCCGTGCAGTACCTGAGGGAAGTCCTCACCTACCTCCTGACGTTCTACCTGGTCATCCTGATCGGCAGGATGATCTTCGGCTGGGTGCAGGTTTTCGCCCGTGAGTGGCGCCCGACGGGCATCCTGCTCGTGGTGGCGGAGGGTATCTTCACGGCTACGGATCCGCCACTAAAGTTCCTAAGACGCTTCATTCCGCCACTCCGGATCGGTATGGTGGCCATGGACCTTAGCTTCATGGTTCTGTTCATCGTGGTTCTGATCCTGCTTGAAGTGGCCGTGCCGCACCTTTGATTCGGGTACGGTCGTGAGGAACACGGTCCAAGTGCGCCGAGGAGACGATATGCCGCTGACGCCCGCGGATGTGCGGAATAAGCAGTTCAGTACGACTAGGCTCAGGCCCGGCTACGACGAGGAAGAGGTTGACGCCTTCCTCGACGAGGTCGAGGCCGAGCTCGACCGGCTGATCCAGGAGAACGAAGAACTTCGCGCCAAGCTGGCGGAGCTCCTGCGTGGTGGCAAGTCGGCCGTACCGGCGCTGAGCTCTCCGCTATCCGACCCGAAGCAAGACATGATGGCCCCAGAGCCGCGTGTGGAGCCAGAGCGCAGGCAGCCTGAGCCGATGATGGGCGGCATGCCGCACATCGAAGACAACATGGACACGGCTGCCCGCGTGCTCTCGCTCGCGCAGCAGACCGCTGACCAGGCCATCGCGGACGCTCGCCGGGAAGCCGACGAGACCCTGGGCCGCGCCCGCCGCGAGGCGGACGAGGTGCTGACCAAGGCCAGGCGTCAGGCGGAGCAGATCACCGGCGACGCGCGGGCCCGGGCGGAAAGCCTGGAGCGTGACGCACAGGAGCGCCACCGTCAGGCCATGGGCTCGCTGGTCCAGACCCGCGAGGAGCTCGAGCGCCGGGTTGATGACCTACGTGCGTTCGAGCGTGAGTACCGCAGCAGGCTGAAGGCATACCTTGAGGGCCAGCTGCGAGACCTCGAGGCAGGTGTCACCGACAGCGGAACGTTCCCCACGGTAGGTTCTGGTCCATCGACGATGCCAGCCGCACTCGCGCAGTCGGGGGTTCGTAACGGCGGTCAGAGCACCAGCCAGTACGGCGTTCCCGAGGTCGTGCAGCACTCCGGTGGCTTCCGCTCAGGTGACGGATCGCCCACGCGTGAGCGCCGGTAGGTATCGCAACCGCTGTTAGGCGTATCTGAAGGGACGCTGGGAGAAACGCCTGTGATTCGTTTCGCTGCGTTTCTCGTCGTCGTCGCGGTCGGCTTGCTGGTGGCCGGTGTCGTCACCAGCAAGCTTGCCCTGGTTTACGTAGCCATCGGGGTCAGCGCCGTGGCGCTGCTGTCGCTGGGCATAGGTGCGGCCATCAAGCGGCGTGAGCTGTTCGGCACGCCCGAGACGGCCGCATCTAACGTTTCCACTCCAGACAGCGCCACCGTCGAAGTTGCCGCCCCCACCCCAGTGCCCGCCCAGGCCGCACCACCACCAGCCCCCGTTGCATCATCACACCTGAAG
>JBAQGP010000845.1:0-2401 GCA_049287845.1 Solirubrobacteraceae bacterium
GGCTGGCTGACGGCCGAGCGGCGTGGCCGGCGGGCCCGCATGACCCTCGGCGAGCGCACCGCCAGGCTGCTGCGGACCGGCGCCGATCGCATCTACTCGTTCGGGCAGCCGCGGCAGTGGGACGGCCGCTGGCTGGTGGTCGTCCTCCGGGTGCCGGAGGAGCGCCGGGCCGTGCGTCACCAGCTGCGCTCGCGCCTGGCCTGGACCGGGCTGGGGTCGCTGGGGGGCGGGGTGTGGCTGACGCCGCACGTCGAGCGCGAGGACGAGCTGGCCGCCGCCATCAATGATGAGCCGGCCGCCGAGGCCCGCTCGTTCGTGGCCGCGCTGGGAAGCATGGGGGACCCCCGGACGCTTGTCGCCGACGCGTGGGATCTCGACGCGGTGAGGGCCCAGTACGAGGCGTTCATCGATGACTTCGCCCGGGTGCGGGCGCTCTCGGACGAGGCGTGCTTTCGCCAGCAGACGCTGCTCGTCCACGCTTGGCGCAAGTTCCCGTTTCTGGACCCGGATCTACCAGCCGAGCTGTTGCCGGCCGGGTGGCCGCGCCAGCGCGCCCACGAGCTGTTCGCCGCTCGGCACGACCGCTGGCGCGCCCGGGCGGTGGAGTACTTCACGCAGTCCGATGGAGAGCTCGAACCCATGGAGGAGCGGGCGGCTTAGAAGCACGTCCCGGGATCGGAGAGGAGGAGAGATGGGGCAGGCGCAGCAGCGGACCAACGTCAGTGACATCGTGGCGCGGCAGGTGAGCGCCGGACGGGGCGATGCGACGGCGTTCATCGCCGCCGACGCGACGCTGACCTACGAGGAGCTCGGACGGCAGGTGAACCGCGCCGGTCACCTCCTGCGCGAGCTCGGCGTGCGCCGGGAGCAGCGGGTGCTGCTCGTGCTCGACGACACCACGGTATTCCCGATCGTGTTCCTCGGCGCCATCCGGATCGGCGCCGTCCCGGTCCCGGTCAGTCACCTCGACAAGGACGACAACTTCCGCCACTTTGTCGACGACTCCTATGCCGAGGTCGTCGTCACCGACGCGGGCGTGCTGGACCGGCTGCGCGGCGCGCTGGGCGACCGGCCGGTGCGCTGGCTGGTGCGCGGCCGCGACGACGCCGGCGTGACCGAGTTCGACGCGGCGATGGCGGCCCAACCCGACGAGCTCGACGCCGCTGTCACCCACCGCGACGACACGGCCTTCTGGCTCTACAGCTCGGGGTCGACCGGCAAGCCGAAGGGCGTCGTGCACCTCCAGCACGACATCGGCGTGACCTGCGAGCAGTACGCGGGCGGGGTGCTGGGCCTGGGGCCCGATGACGTCCACTTCTCCACGACCAAGCTGTTTCACGCCTACGGGCTGGGCAACGGCCTGACCTTCCCGCTGTGGTTCGGCGGCACGTCAGTGCTGATGTCGGGGCCGCCCAAGCCACCGGCGATCCTGGACACGCTGCGACGCCACCGGCCGTCGGTGTTCTTCTCCGTGCCCGCTCTGTTCGGGCTGCTCGTGCGTGATCCGGACGCCGACGGCGCCCTGGACTCCGTCCGCTTCTGCGTGTCCGCGGCCGAGCCGCTGCCGCCCACGACGATCAACCGGTGGCGCGAGCGCTTCGCCATCGACATCGTCGATGGCATCGGCTCCACCGAGATGCTGCACATCTACTGCTCCAACCGGCCCGGCGACGTTCGGCCCGGCACCACCGGTTGGCCGGTGCCGGGGTATGAGCTGCGCCTCCTCGAGGAGGACGGGGCGCTCCTTGACGGGGCGGGCATCGGGGCGTTGCAGGTCCGGGGCGACTCGTGCGCGGCCTTCTACTGGCACCAGCACGAGAAGACCCAGGCCTCCATGGTGGGCGATTGGTTTGCCACGGGCGATCGCTACGAGCGCGCGCCCGACGGGACATATGCCTACGTGGGCCGGGTCGATGACATGCTGAAGGTCGGCGGCCTGTGGGTCTCGCCGGTGGACATGGAGCACGCGCTCTCCGAGCACCCGCGCGTGGGCGGCGTCGGTGTGGTCGGGGTGCGGATCCAGGACGCCACCCGCATTGCTGCCTACGTCCAGTGCGCCGGTGACGAGCCCGGCGACGATGCTCTGGCCGAGGAGCTGCGCGCCTGGTGCAAGGAGCGCATGCGCCGGTACGAGTACCCCCATCTGGTGCAGTTCGTCGACGACCTGCCGCGGACGCTCACGGGCAAGGTGCAGCGTTTCCGGTTGCGCGAGTGGGCCGAGCAGACCGTCGCCGCGCCGGGGGCCGCGACCGAGACCCCCGCTACCGGCGCACCCGGAAGTACAGATGCGTCACCCGCGACCCCGGCGCTGTGACCGGATCTTCGAGCATCACCGGGTAGCGCTGCGGCCCGCCGGCGTCAGTGCGGCGGCGTCAGAGCGCCGGCGCCACCGGGGCGACGG
>JBAQGP010000846.1:0-1744 GCA_049287845.1 Solirubrobacteraceae bacterium
TGCGCGACGGCGCCTTCGTCGACGAGACGCGGCTGTCGGATGGAACCGGCCGGACGCTCGGCGCGATCACCGGATACCAGGGCTGATGGGCCGGCTGCTCGTCGTCTCCAGGCTGGTCGTCGGCGACATCCGCCGGCGGCGTCTGCAGTCGGTGCTGCTGGTCGTGATGATCGTCGCGACGACCACGACGCTGACCATTGGGCTCGCGCTGCGGCACGTCGACCAGGCGCCGTTCGCGCAGACCCAGGCCGCGACGCTCGGCCCCGACGCGACCGTTCAGGTCGCGGGCGATCGGGGCGGGTCGGCGCCATCTGCCCGCCAGTTCGACCAGCTCGCGCACGCTCCCGGCGTGTCGGCCACGGTCGGTCCGTTCCCGGTCGCCTCGGTGCGACTGAGAGCGGCGAGTGCGAATGTGCCGGTGTTCGCCGTCGGCCGCGACACGGCCCCGGCGGCGATCGACCGTCCGCGGGTCGTGGCGGGAAGCTGGCTGCGACCGGGCGGCGTCGTGCTCGAGCGTGGCCTGGCCAGCACGCTCGGCCTACGCGTCGGCGAACGGCTGCGCCTCGGGACACAGGCCTTCACGGTGAGCGGGATCGCGGTGAGCACCGGCCAGCCGTTCTATCCCGCCCAGTCCCCGGGGGCGGTGTGGATCGCGCGCGCCGCCGCAACCGCGCTGGCGACGCGCGGCACCCCGTTGGGATACCTACTCGAGCTGCGCATGAAGAACGCCGGCGCGCTCGACACCTTCCTCGGCTCAGACCAGCTGGGACGATTCGCGCGCGGGAGCATGCAGACCAACCAGACGTCGGTGATCGATGCTTCGTCGTTCATCGAGCACGAGGACTACCGGCTGGTGAACCTCAACCGCAAGGTCCTCAACGTCGGCAGCTGGCTGCTGGCGATGCTCGCGCTGGCCAGCATCGCCGTCCTCGTCGGCGGTCGCATGGCGCAGCAGGCGCACCGTGTCGGCCTGCTCAAGGCCGTCGGCGCGACGCCCGGACTCGTAGCTACCGTGTTGCTCTCAGAGACGGTGACGTTGGCCCTGCTCGGCGCCGGTGTCGGGCTCATCGCCGGCGATCTCATCGCGCCGTCGCTGGCTCCCTCCAGCCACGGGCTGCTGGGTCATACCGCGACTCCTGGCATCGACGCCGGCGGTGCGGTGCTGGTCGTCGTACTGGCCGTCGCCGTCGCCGCGGCGGCGTCGATCGTTCCCGCGATCCGCGGAGCCCGGGCGAGCACGCTGCGCGCGCTGCAGACCCAGATCCGCCCGCGCCGCCGATCGGGACGGGTGATCGCCCTGTCGGGAGCGCTACCCGCCGCGATGCTGCTCGCCCTGCGACTCGTCGCCCGCCGCCCGCGCCGCACACTGCTGACAGCGGCGGGGCTGATGATCGCGGTGGCGATGGTCGTGGCCGCGATCACGGTCGAGCACGACATGGCCGTCACCCGGTCGCAGTCCACCGTCGGCCAGTTGGTCAGCCACAACGGCGTGACCAGCCAGGCCAACCACGTGCTCATCCTGCTCAGCGTCGCACTCGTGATCCTCGCCTCGGTCACGGCCACCTTCACGGCGTGGGCGACGGTCGTCGATGCCCAGCGCGCGACCGCCCTGGCGCGCGCGCTCGGGGCCACGCCGCGCCAGGTCAGCGCCGGACTGACCGTCGCGCAGCTGATCCCCGCGCTCGGAGCGGCATGCATCGGCATCCCCGCTGGCCTGCTCCTCTACCAGGCGGCCGGCGGAAAG
>JBAQGP010000847.1:0-2199 GCA_049287845.1 Solirubrobacteraceae bacterium
CGCCTTGGCCTTCCAGATGACAAAGCCGCACCCCGGATCCTCGCGGCCCCAGCACGAGTAGCCCTTGCGGTTCTCGTTGATGTCGCGGCCGCACACCGGGCACGGGCCGAGGTTGGCCCGCGGAATGCGCACATCCTTGAGCTTGGTGTCCAACTCGCCCACGGTGTCCTCGGTGAACTTGACGATGTCGCCCATGAACTTCTCGCGCGAGTCACGGCCGATCTCGATGTTGGACAGCCGGTGCTCCCAGTCGCCGGTGAGGCCAGGGCTGGTCAGCGGATGCTCGCCCAGCAGGCGGATGACGTTCAGCCCCTTCTCGGTGACGACCAGGGCGCGGCCGTCGCGCTCGATGTAGCCGACCTGGAGCAGGCGCTCGATGATCGCGGCCCTGGTGGCGGGGGTGCCGATACCCGAGTCCTTCATCGCCTCGCGCAGCTCCTCCTCGTCCACGAGCTTGCCGGCCGTCTCCATCATGTCCAGCAGCGAACGCTCGGTGTGGCGGCGCGGGGGCTTGGTCTCCTTGGCCTCGTCGGCGACCTTGGTCACGGTGGCATCCTCGCCCTTGGCCAGGCGGGGCAGGCGCTGCTCGCGGCCCTCGTCCTCGCTCTCGGCCGGAGCGTCATCCAGATCGGCGGTCTCGCCGTAGACGCCGCGCCAGCCGGGGACGAGCAGGAGCTTGCCGCGGGTACGGAAGATATGGCCCCCGCCCACCCCCACCGTGGTCTCCACGCGCGTGTTCTCCGACACCGCTTCGGGATGGAAGGCCGCGAGGAAGCGGCGCGCGGCCAGGTCGTAGACCCGGCGGTCGTCCTCGTTCATCTTGTCGACCGGGTGACGCTCGGCGTTGGTGGGGATGATCGCGTGGTGGTCGGTGACCTTGGCGTCGTTGACCACCCGGCCCAGCGGCAGCACATCGAGGCTCAGGACGTACTGGGCCGCGGCGGCGTACTCGGGCATCGCACCGACGAGCTTGGCGATCGGCTTGATCTCGGCGACCATGTCGCCGGTCAGGTAGCGCGAGTTGGTGCGGGGATAGGTGAGCGCCTTGTGCTCCTCATACAGCCGCTGGGCGGCAGCCAGGGTCCTGCGGGCGCTGAAGCCGTAGCGGCCGTTGGCGTCACGCTGGAGCTGGGTGAGGTCGTACAGCAGCGGCGCGCGCTCCCTGCGCTCGGACTTCTCGAGCTTGGTGATCGTCCCCACCTGGTCGCGGCAGGCCTGCACGATCGCCCGGGCCTCCTCGGCGGTCTTCAGCCGTGGCCCGGCTCCGCCCGCGGCGCCCGCGGCGGCGTGGTAGCGCCCCTCGTACGCCCGGCCGGAGGGTTCGGCCACGGCGCGAAACGAGGCGTCGACGACCCAGTATGGCTCGGGCTTGAAGGCGCGGATCTCCTCCTCGCGCCTGGCCAGGATCGCCAGTGTCGGTGTCTGGACACGCCCCAGCGAGACCGCGCCGTCAAACGACGAGCGCAGCCGGATGGTGGCGGCGCGGGTGGAGTTCATGCCCACGATCCAGTCGGCCTCCGAGCGCGAGCGCGCCGCCGCCTCCAGCGACGCGTACTCGTCGCTGGGGCGCAGCTCCGCGAACGCCGACTCGATCGCCGACTTGGTCATCGAGTTCAGCCACAGGCGCCGGACGGGCTTGCGCGAGCCGGCCTTCTCATAGAGGTAGGCGAAGATGAGCTCGCCCTCGCGCCCGGCGTCGCAGGCGTTGACGACCTCATCGACGTCGTCGCGGCCCAGCAGGCGCTTGACGACGTTCATCTGCTTCTTGGAGCGCTCGTCGCGGACCACGAGCTTGAACCGGTCCGGGACGATCGGCAGGTCCGCCATGCGCCACTTCTTGTATTTGTCGTCGTACTCGTCGGGATCGGCGAGCTGGACGAGGTGGCCAACGGCCCAGGTGACGACATGCTCGGGTCCCTCGAGAAACTCCTCGCCCTTGCCGCCCTTCTTGTCGAAGGCTCCCGGCAGCACGCGCACGAGATCGCGACCGACCGACGGCTTCTCGGCGATGACCAGAGTCTTGGGCATAGGCCGCGGAGGGTAGCGCCCCTCGCCACCGGGTCTGGGCCCTGCACCCACAACTGCGCGCAACGAGCCCGGTCAGGCGAATCGTTCGCGCAGCACAGCCGCGCGGCGCGCCACCGCCGGCAACCGCCGCTCGGCGGCGACCCCCTCCGCCTGCGCCAACAGCTCGACCGC
>JBAQGP010000848.1:0-10724 GCA_049287845.1 Solirubrobacteraceae bacterium
GCCGCAGCCGACGCCGGGCCGGTGCTCCGTGTCCGCGGGCTCTCGGTGGCCTTCGGCGGCGTGCACGCCCTGACCGAGGTCGACCTTGACGTGGCCGACGGCGAGTTGGTCGGGCTCATCGGCCCCAACGGTGCCGGCAAGACGACGTTCATCGACGCCGTCACGGGCTTCGTCCGCCACTCGGGCGCCGTCGAGCTCAGCGGTCACGAGGTCGCGGGCCTGGCTCCCCACACGATCGCCGCCCTCGGCTGTGCGCGCACCTGGCAGGGCACCGACCTGTTCGACGACCTCGACGTACGCGAGAACCTCACCGTGGCCGCGGGCTCGACCGCCACCGCCGAGGACATCGAGGACGTCCTGGAGCGGATGGGGCTTGCGCCGGTGGCCCAGGCGATGCCCGCCGAGCTCTCAGAAGGTCAGCGCAAGCTCGTAGGGCTGGCCCGCGCGGTCGTCGGGCGCCCGGGGCTGCTGTGTCTCGACGAGCCCGCCGCCGGTATGGACACCCGTGAGAGCCAGGCGCTGGGGCGGCGCCTGCGCGAGCTGGCCGACCACGGCCAGTCGACGCTGCTCATCGATCACGACATGGGGCTCGTGCTGGGCATCTGCGACCGGGTGGTGGTGCTGGAGTTCGGACGCGTGATCGCCAACGGCGCGCCGGACGTGGTGCGCCGGGACCCGGCCGTCATGGCCGCCTACCTGGGCAGCGCGGCCGAGGCCGCGGAGGCCGTCGCGGACCCGGCGACCTGACGTGTGGCTGACGGCTGAAGGGTGAGACGAACAACATGACAAAGGGAGAGAACGACCATGAGTGAGCGAAGGCTCGAAGACCTGCTGGGGCAGAGTGTCAGTCCCGCGGTTCTGTTGCGCAACTCACAGGCCGGTCCCAACGTCTATCCCGGCGTCCCGGCCGAGTTCACCAACTGGCGCGACGAGCAGCTGGCGTGGCAGCGCACGTGCGTCCTGTTCAACCAGTCCTACCACATGGCGGAGCTCGCGGTGCGCGGTCCCGATGCCCTCGCGCTGCTGTCTCACCTCGGTGTGAATACGTTCGCCAACTTCGCGGTGGACAAGGCCAAGCAGTTCGTCCCCTGCACACCAGACGGCTACGTCATCGGCGACGTCATCCTCTTTCACCTCTCCGACGGCGAGTTCAACATGGTGGGCCGCGCGCCCGTGCTCAACTGGGTCACCTTCCACGCCCAGACCGGGAATTACAACGTCGAACTCGAGCGAGACGAGCGCAGCGCCATGCGTACGGACGGCCGGCGGCGCTCCTATCGCTTCCAGGTCCAGGGGCCGCGGGCGATGGAGGTCATCGACGCCGTGCTCGGCCGCCCGGCCCCGGACCTGAAGTTCTTCAACCTGACCACCGTCCAGATCGCCGGCCACGAGGTCCGCGCTCTGCGCCACGGCATGGCCGGGCAGGCCGGCTGGGAGCTGTTCGGACCGTGGGACGATGGCGAGGCCGTCCGCGAGGCGATCGTCGCCACCGGGGAGGAGTTCGGGCTGCGCCAGGTCGGCGGCCGCGCGTACTCGTCAAACGCGTTGGAGTCAGGGTGGATCCCGTCGCCGCTTCCGGCCATCTACACCGGCGAAGCGCTCGCCGAATACCGTCGCTGGCTGCCCGCCGCCGGGTATGAGGGCGCGACCTCGATCGGCGGGAGCTTCTATTCCGACGACATCGAGGACTACTACTTCACGCCCTGGGACCTCGGCTATGGACACCTGGTCAACTTCGACCACGACTTCATCGGCCGCGCCGCGCTGCAGCAGATGGCAGATGACGACGAGCACCGGGTCAAGGTCACCCTTGCCCTCGATGACGGCGACGTGGCGCGCACGGTCGGCATGATGTTCGGCCGCGGCGAACACGCCAAGTTCCTGGACTGGCCGTCGGCGGTCTATGCCATGCACCCCTTCGACAAGGTCACCGTCAACGGCGAAACCGTGGGGGTCTCGACCTGGATCGGCTACAGCGCCAACGAGGGCAAGATGCTCACCCTCGCCGTGCTCGACGCCCAGCACGCCGAGCCCGGCACCGAGGTGACGCTCGTCTGGGGCGAGGAGGACGGCGGCTCGGGGAAGCCCACCGTCGAGCGCCACGTGCAGACCGAGCTACGCGCGGTCGTCGCGCCGGCGCCCTACGTGGAGAGTGTCCGTCGTGCCTACGCCGAGTTCACCCACCGTGGGCGGCGGCGGTTCGCCAGCCCTCCGCGTACTCCGTCCGGGCGGTCACCGAATACGGCACCGGGCTGACCACGGCGCGCACGTGGAGCTGCCGGTGGGGCTCCACCGTGGTCTTGCGCGAGCCACCACCTGGCTCGCCCCACACCACGGTCACCTCGCTGCCGATCTCGACCTTCGGGTCGATCGTCGCCAGCGACAGCGCACGCTTCTCGTTGGCGCTGTACCCGCTGAACATCGAATAGCCGATGACGTTGCCGTCGGGATCGAGCACCGAGTCGAAGTTGGATGACCCATAGTTGGCGATCGGCAGGTCGAAGAACTGGTAGGAATCTCCCTCGACGTCGAACAGCGACGCGAAGATCTTGGCCACGTCCTCGCCGTCCCAGGCAAGCGTGACCTTGTGGTGCTGGGAGTCGGCGTCGATCTCCGATAGGGCGTCGCGTCCGATGAAGTCGTGGTCGAACTTGACGAAGGGGCCGTACCCGAGCTGCCAGGGGTTGAGGTAGTAGTCCTCGATGTCCTCGGAGATGAAGCTGCCGGCCAGGGTGTTGGTCGCCTCGTAACTGTCGGCGCCGAGCCACTCGCGGTAGCCGCGAAGCTTCTCACCGGTGTAGATGGCCGGCAGCGGCGACGGGATCCAGCCGGACTCCAGCGTGTTGGAGGCATACGCGCGGGCGCCGCACGGCTCCATTCCGAACTCGCGCCCGGCTTCGAGGATCGTGCCGCGGATCTCGTCGTAGCTCTCGTACGGGCCCCACAGTTCCAGGCCGGGCGCGCCGGCCATGCCGTGGCGCAGGGTACGCACGCGCTGGCCGCCGACGTTCATCTCCGCCATGCGGAAGAACTTGAGCTGCTCCACCGAGCCCCCGTTGAGCTTCTCGATGACCTGCCAGGCATTGGGTCCCTGGATCTGGAAGCGCCAGTACGCGCGGGTCACCGCCTTGCCGTACGGGCGCGAGGGCGAGCGATCATCCTTCTCGATCTCGACGTCGTAGTCGCCCTTCTCCGCCTGGTAGGCCAGCCAGTTGGATACCGGCGCGCGGCCCACCCACACGAACTCCTCCTCGTCGAGGTGGAAGAGGATGCCGTCGCCGATCACGTGGCCGGCCGGCGTGCACGGTACGAACTGCTTGGCCATGTTGACCGGGAAGTTGGCGACGCTGTTGATGCCGGTGTCGGAGATCAGCTTGATCGCGCCGGGCCCGCGCATGAACAGGTTGGCCATGTGATGGGTCTGGTCAAAGAGGACCGCGGTCTCCCGCCAGGCCCGCTGCTCCCGGCGCCAGTTGCTGAACTCGTAGGGGACCACCGGGTAGATGTAGGCGCCGATCTGCGAGTTGCGCAGCAGCTCGACCGTGTTGCCGGACGCGTCGAGAAGCTCCTGAAGGGTGCTGGCGCTGGGTGTCATACGTCTGTCTCCTTTGCAGTCAGTGGCGCTGGGGCCGGCCTATGCCGCCGATCCGCGCTGGGCTCAGCCAATCGCCGGCGCCGCCCAGCCTCGAGGGCAGGGCCCGAGGACGCGTCCTCGTGGGCACGCTGCCACCGCCAGGTCTCGAGCAGCTGGTTGAACGTGAAGATGTGAAAGCCCGCGATGTTGAGCTCTGGATCGTCGATCGCTGGGGCGAGCTTGGCATAGAGCCTGTCGGCTGTCGATCCTTTGGACAGCAGCGCACGGATCCCACGCTGCTTGCGCAGGAACGACAGCGACGGGCCGACGCCGATCCGCGCCGACAGCTCCAGCAGCTTCGTGCGCGAGACCTTCCCGGGGACCCCCATGAGCACCGGCAGCGTCAGGCCGCCGGCGCGTTGGCGGGCGGTCCATGTCAGCAGGGCGCTGGGGTCAAAGCACATCTGCGTCGCCACGTAGTCGGCGTGACGGCTCTTGTGCGCCAGCGCCTCCTCGAGGGCCTCGGCGGGGATGGCCGGGTGGCCCTCCGGGTATCCGGCAATGCCGATCGCGCGCGGCCGCAGCGGGTGGTCGGTGACGACGTCCAGCAGCTGTACCGCGGAGGAGTAGGCGCCGAGCGGCGGGTCGGCGTCGCCGCCGATCAGGAACAGGTCGTCGGCGCCGGCCTGCGCCATCGCGGCCAGGATCCGGTCCAGGTGGTCGCGATCAGAGACCATGCGTGCCGCGACATGCACGGTGACGTGATGGCCGAGCTCGCGCAGGCGCCCGGCGACCTCGATGGAGCGGTCGGGCCCGTGCTTGGGCGAGCAGGTGACCGTGAGGCGCACGTTCTCGGGTAGCCGCGCGGCCTCCTCCACGCTGCGCGCGAAGGGCAGGACCTCAAAACGGACAGGCTCGAGCACGGATGTGACGATCCGGGTGTCCACCACCTGAAGCCTTCCGGAAGTAATGAGGTCCCGGCACTCTCAAAGGTTGGGGTTTCTCCTACCCTTTGGGTGGGTGGGAGCGGCAATCGTCATCGGCGCCGGTCCGGGCATCGGTCTGTCGGTGGCTCGGCGGATCGCTCGTGAGGCCCTTCCCATCGGCCTGATCGCCCGCACCGCGGCGACCGTTGCGTCCTCTGTGGCCGCCCTGTCGGGGCATGAGGTGCACGGGGTAGCCGCCGACGCCACCGACGAGGCGGCGCTGCCCCGGGCGCTGGACGAGCTCGCTCATCGTCTCGGGCCGCCCGAGCTTCTGGTCTACAACGCTGCGCTCATCCGCGCGGACGCCTTCGGCGAGCTCACCGCGGCGCAGCACCTCGACGCCTGGGCGGTCAACGTCGTCGGCGCGATCACCGCCGCCGCGCACCTCGCCCCGGGCATGGCGGAGCGTGGCCGGGGCACGATCGTGATCACCGGCGGGATGCCTCAGCCGCTGGCCGCCTATACGAGCCTCTCGCTTGGCAAGGCGGGGGTCCGCACGCTCGTGATGCTGCTGCATGGGAGCTATGGCACCGCCGGCGTCCACGCCGCGAGCGTGACCGTGATGGGCGAGGTGGCGCCGGGCACCGCCTTCGATCCCGACGATATTGCCGAGCATTACTGGCGGCTGCACACCCAGCCGCCGGACGCGTGGGAGCACGAGGTCGTCCACGGGCCCGTCCCCACCCACCGACAGTGGTCGCCGTAGCGCGCGGGCTCGACCACGCCTCCACCGGTTCCGCCTTGCAAGTGGGGTGGCGGCCCGCATAGGATCACCGCACTGAATCGGTGGGTGAGGAGGTGCGCGGTGGGGAGTCGAGCCCGTTTTGCCTTGGCGCTGGGTTGGGTGGTGTCGCTCGGGTTGGCTCTCGCACCGGGTGCCCTGGGTCAGGGGGCGGTGGCTGTGCATGCGAGCGCCGTCGCCGGGACCATCTCCCCCGTCGGGACGACGGCCGCGCCGAGCGCGCCCCCGACGGCATCGGCGCCGGTGGCGGCGCCCACGCGCGGTGTGCGCCGGATCCCGCACGGGTCCCCGACCGCCGCCCCATTGCTCACCGCGTCGCCGCACGCGGCCGGGTCCGCCCTGGCCGCCGCGCCGCCGTCGCTGCTGGCCAATTTCAACGGGGTGAGCAGCCGCGACAGCGCCGTGACCAACTTCGGCCAGGAGTTCGAGCCACCTGACCAGGGCCTCTGCGTCGGCAACGGCTTCGTCGTGGAGATGGTCAACTCCGCGTACACGGTCTACCGCCCCGACGGGAGTGTCGTCACGGGGCCGTTCAACGTCAATGGGCCCTTCGACGAGGGTCTGACCGAGTTCACCAGCGACCCGCGCTGCCAGTACGACGCGGCCACCCATACCTGGTTCGCGACGATCCTGTTCATCAACACCGCGAACACTCAGTCCCGGATCGATCTCGCCGTCAACACCTCCGGCGATCCCACCACCCCCTGGACCGATTACCAGATCGACACCACCGACATCGGCGGTAAGACCGGACCCAGGCATCCCGGGTGCCCCTGCCTCGGCGACCAGCCGACGCTGGGCATCGACCCGTTCAACGTCTACATCACGACCAACGAGTTCTCGCTCCAGGGCCCGCAGTTCAACGGCGCCCAGATCTACGCGGTGGCCAAGAGTGAGCTGGTCCCGGCCGGTCCCACCGCCACGCCCGCGCACTTCGTGCACTTCGACAAGCTGAGCATCGGCGGCGCCGTGGCGACCTCGGTCCAGCCGGCGCTCACCAGCGGCAACCCCGCGGCCGAGTACTTTCTGAACTCGCTCGATCCCAACGGGACCTTCGACCAGCGCATCGGTGTCTGGGCCATGACCAACCGCGGCGTCGTGGCCACCGGTGGCACGCCCACGCTCTCGAGCCTGGTGCTTGGATCCGAGGCCTACGGCATCCCGCCGGGAGCCCAGCAGAAGGGCGCGAGCAGCCTGATCGACGCCGGCGATGACCGGATGCAGCAGACCCAGTTCATCAATGGCGATGTGTGGGGCGAGTTGGACACCTCGGTCACCATCCCCAACGATCCCGCGTCGCGCGCGGGCGCGGCCTGGTTCGATGTGCACCCGGCGCTCAGCGGCGGCGTACTCAGCGCCGCCACCATGCGCCGTCAGGGCTATGTCGCGCTGGCGGGCAACTACCTCCTGTATCCCGCGCTGCAAGCGACTCCGGCGGGGAACGTGGCGATGGTCATGACGCTGTCGGGCACCAGCCACTTCCCCAGCGCGGCGTACGCCGTCATGCCATCCGGCGCGACCTCGTTCGGGCCCGTGACCGTCGCCGCGGCCGGAAAGAACAGCTACGACCCGGCGGCCACGCGCTGGGGCGACTATTCGTGGGCGGTGCTCGACCCATCCGGCAGCTCGGTGTGGATGGCGACGGAGTACGTACCGCCCAAGGCCAGCCAGACTCCCGACGTTCTCAGGAACTGGGGGACGCGCGTCCTGGACCTCGCGCTCCACTGACACCCAGGCCCGCCGGCGCGCGTCCCGGATCCCCGCGATCCGCTGACGCGCGGCCCGCGGACCTACCGGATCCCGCTGTCAAAGCGGATCGTCACCGCGCTGAAATGGTGACGGGTGATGGTGATCGCGCGCGGCCGAGCTCGGGGGTAGGGCTTTCCGTTCTGGGGCGTGAGCAGGTAGCGACCGGCGACGAGCCGCGCCGTGAAGCGCCCGTTCGCCGCGGACCGTACCCGGGCGGCGACGGTCCCGGCCGGCTCACGGGCGATCGTGATCCACGCGCGGAAGGCGCGAACGCAGGTGTGCCCGGGCCGCTGCACCGGGCAGGTGGGGCCGTAGAGCACGAGGCCGTGGATTCCGGAGTCCGGGCGCGGCGCCGACGCGCGGGCGGTGGCAAGCGAGAGCCCCGCGATGGCAGCGAGTGTGCATCCGGTCAGGGCGGCGAGGCGCACGCGACCATCTTGAACCTCGTCCGCACGGGGCGCAAGTACGGTCACCCCGAGCCGGTACCGGCGCGGTTCTGACGCGCGAGCAGCACGGTCGAGATCGCGAAGAACAGGGCCATCAGCAGGGCGAAGCCGCCGAAGCCCAGGACGAGGCCCAGCCCGAGCGAGTGATGGCCGAGCACGAGCGCCAGCAGCAGCGGGGCCGCGACGGCGACGCCGACAGGTCGGACCCGGAGCGCACATGAACCGAGGATTACGGCGACCACTCCGATCAGGCTGCCGCGGTGAAACACGAGCCTGAGGACCGCCTCGGACTTCAGCACGGCGATCACAAGCCCTCCGATCACGGCCGGCACGCGGCGCCCGCGCCCGCGCGATCGCGTCGTCTTTGCCCCGGTACCGGGCTTCTCCAGCTCGGTCACACGGGGATGCTACCCGCGCCGACCCGACAATGCACAGGGTCTCGGGCCGGCGCGCCGCGTCGGTGTCAGGCGCCGACGGGATCGCCGGCGTGCTCGGTCGCCCAGTCCAGCGCGTAGTCGGCGACCTCCTCCCAGCCCTCCTGGCCGATCGTGAAGTGCGACCGTCCCGGGAACTCCTTGTAGTCGGTGAGGGCCGCGGATTTGCTCTGGCGCTTGGCCATCTGCCGGTCGACGGCGGCGGGCACGACATGATCCGCCCCGCCCGCGATCAGCAGCAAGGGAGCGCGGTCGTCGTTGTGGAAGTCGACGCGGTCGGGTGTGTGGGGGTTGAAGTTGGCCAGCGCGCCCTGCCACAGGACGCGCCCGGGCCCGGGCACCGCGTACCGGTTGTAGGCCTCGACCGATGCCTCCTCGCTCATCGTGTTCGTGAAGGCGTAGTGGAACTGCTCCGCGGTGAGCCCGACGGCGCGATGGTTGTTGGCCGGGCTCTTGAGCACCGGGAAGGCCGAGCGCAGGGTCGAGAGCGGCAGCTTGGTGACGCCGCGCACGGCGGCTGCGTCGATCCCCACGCCGGCGGCGCCCAGGCCGCGGTCGAGCAGGATCTCCGTGACTGCGCCGCCGAACGAGTGGCCCATGATGATCGGCGAGCCGGGCAGGTCGCGGATGATCGCCTCGTAGTGGTCGACGATCTCCCCCAGGCCGACGTGCTCGATGGTGCTCGGATCCGCGCGGAGCGTTTCGATGTCACCCTCCATGCCGGGCCACGCCGGTGCCAGGACCTCGTGGCCGCGGTCCTGGTAGCGGTCGATCCAGTGCTCCCAGCTCAGTGGGGTCATCCACAGGCCGTGGATGAGGACGATCGTGCGGTTGCTCATGGTTGGTCCCTTTCGATGTGGTCGATGCCCGGCGGCGGGCTCGGATCTGAGCTTACGGGGCCGCGGTGCCGGCGCAGGCCGCCTTCACCGGATGGTCACGTCGACGGGTTGATCCGGTCGATCCCGCTGCTCGACGACCCGTGCTGCACGCGGATATCCGTATGCTGAAGACGATGGTGTTCGCGCTTCGTCGTCGCTGCTGGTGGTCGCCGCTTTTCATGCGGCTCCGCTGATCTGTGTTCTCGGGCCGCTCTCTGGGCGGTCTGCTTCAGCGCAGGCGACGTGTGCTCGGGAGGGCCCTGGTTTCGAAAGGCCTTCAATGACTGATCTCGATTTCGCTGTTGATGCGCGGTCGCGGGCGTTCATGCCGCGCATCCTGACCGGTGACCGCCCGACCGGCCGCCTGCATCTCGGCCATCTCTTCGGCACCCTGCTGAACCGGGTGCGGCTCCAGGAAGACGGCGTCGATCTGCTCGTGCTCGTCGCGGACTATCAGACGATCACCGACCGCAACAGCCCCAGCTCGCTCCCACAGGACGTTGACGAGCTCGTCGCCGACTACCTGGCCGTCGGGATCGACCCGCGGCGCGCGACCATCTTCGCCCACTCGCTGGTGCCCGAGCTCAATCAGCTGCTCCTGCCGTTCCTGAGCCTGGTCACGCTCCCTGAGCTGCTGCGCAATCCCACCGTCAAGGATGAAGCCGCCGCGTCGGGCATGAAGGCGCTCAACGGGTTGATGCTCACCTACCCCGTCCATCAGGCCGCCGACATCCTGTTCTGCCGGGCCACCATCGTGCCCGTCGGGGCGGACCAGCTCCCGCATGTCGAGCAGGCCCGGACGATCGCCCGGCGGTTCAACCAGCGCTATGCGCCGGGATGTCCCGTCTTTCCCGAACCCCACGCGC
Organism: Solirubrobacteraceae bacterium; assembly: GCA_049287845.1. GTDB lineage: Bacteria > Actinomycetota > Thermoleophilia > Solirubrobacterales > Solirubrobacteraceae > Palsa-465. Next base: position 9,676 of record JBAQGP010000848.1, read on the forward strand.
TGCTCGGTGAAGCCCCCGTCCTGCTGGGAACCGACGGACGCAAGATGAGCAAGAGCCGCAACAACGCGATCGCGATCGGCGCGACCGCCGACGAGACCGCCCGGCAGGTGCGCCAGGCCAGGACCGACGCGCACCGGGACATCACCTATGACCCCGACAATCGCCCCGAGGTCGCCAACCTCGTCCTCCTGACCGCGTTGTGCGAGGGGATCGAGCCCGGGCAGGTCGCCGAGCAGATCGGCAGTCGCGGCGCCGCCGAGCTCAAGCGCCGCGCCACCGAGGCCATCAACGAACGGCTCCGGCCGATCCGTGAGCGCCGCGCCGAGCTCATCACCGATCGCGGTCATCTGCGAGCCGTCCTGCGCGCCGGGAGCGCCGCCGCCCGAGAGATCGCCCAGGCCACGCTGGCGCAGGTGACCACCGCCATGCACACCGACTACTGATGCCACCCGCGCTCGCGAGGCTCACCCCGCGCTCGCGAGGCTCACCCCGCGCTCGCGGTCTACGGCAGCGCTTTGATGATCTCGAGCAGCTCCGCGCGGTCGTAGCCGTTCTGCCGGCCGAGTGCGACGAGCTCGATTGCCTTGGAGAGCACCGCCCCGCGGTGGGGGGTCCCGCTGACACGGATGCCTCGCCCTTGGCGAAGCTCGAGGAGTCCTTCGTCGCGGAGAAGCCTCAGGGCGCGCAGGACGGTGTTGGTGTTGACGTGCATGACCGCCGCGAGGTCGCGGGCCGAAGGGAGACGGTCGCCGGGTTTGGCTTCACCGTCGGCGATCGCGCGGCGGATCTGTGCAGCCACTTGGTCGTGCAGGAGCGCGGCGTCGTCGCGGTCGATCTTGACATCCATCATTGTGCCAGTCATAGTAGCTCTTTAGATGCCCGTGTACAGCCCACCGGATCCTGTGGGACAGATGGTCCAGGAACCGCTGCTTGAGAACCTCGACTCGGGCGTCATCAAGGAGGCGCGTCGCCGCCGGCGCAACCGGCGGCTCGGCGTCGCGGCGGTGACGCTCGCGGCCGCGGGTGCCCTGGTGGGCGCGTTCCTGCTG
>JBAQGP010000849.1:0-3516 GCA_049287845.1 Solirubrobacteraceae bacterium
GTCGAGGTGCGCGTGGAGGTGGCGGCCATGGTCTCGGCGGCCGCGCCCCGGAGAACCGGCCGTCGCCGACGCTAGAACCAGCCTCCGCACGCAGGTGTTACCAGCCGGTGGCCCTGCTGTGAACACGAAGGTCACGAGTGTGTGACGCATGGTTCACATGGACCGGCGGTCCAGGCCCGAGGATGCCGCTGTCCGCCACGAGGGTGGCCGTGGCACGTGTGGTTCTGCCGCCGCCCGCCAATTGAGCAAAGGAGCTCACTTGCCTATCCGCAAGAAGTCAGTCGCCGCGGTACTCGGCGCTGCCGCCATCGGGGCCTCGGCGATCGGCCTGTCGGTGTCCTCGGCGAGCACGGGGGGCTCGGGCAGCAGCAACGATCCGGCTGCCACTTACGCCACCACGACCCCGATCAAGCACGTCGTCGTCATCTACGGGGAGAACGTGTCGTTCGATCACTACTTCGGCACCTATCCGTACGCCCAGAACAAGCCGGGCGAGCCGTCGTTCTCCGCGGCACCGGGCACGCCCTCAGTCAACGGGCTCAACAACAGTCTGCTGGAGGCCAACCCCAACCTCAACAACCCACAGCGGCTCGGTCCCGACCAGGCGGTCACCTGCGATCAGAACCATGGCTACGGCTCCGAGCAGGCCGCGTATGACGCCGGGCTGATGGACAAGTTCGTCCAGGACACGACCGGCGGCGGCTGCACCCAGACGGCGTACCCCAACCAGGGCAACTACGGCCCCAACGGGATCGTCATGGACTACTACGACGGCAACACCGTCACGGCGATGTGGAACTACGCCCAGCATTACACCCTCAACGACAACTCCTACAGCACCCAGTTCGGGCCCTCGACCCCGGGCGCCATCAACCTGATCTCCGGCAACACGTTCGGAGGGACGGTGCACAACGCCACCTCCTCGAGCGGGATTGCACCGGCGGGGTCGAGCACGGGTACGGTCACCGGTGACCCGGACCCCTACAACGACCAGTGCTCGGCCAATAGCGCCGGCGTGGACGCGAGCGGCAACTCCAGCGCGGCCACGGTGTCGATGTCGGGCACCAACGTGGGCGACCTGCTCAACCGCAAGAGCATCACGTGGGGCTGGTTCCAGGGCGGCTTCGCCCCGAGCGGGACCAAGAACGGCGGGGTGGCCTGCGCCACGTCGCACGTCAACATCGCCAATTCGAGCTCGGCCGACTACAGCCCCCACCACGAGCCGTTCCAGTACTACGCCTCGACGTCCAACCCCGCACACGTCTCTCCGGCGTCGGTCAGCAACGTGGGTGTGAGTGACCCGGCGGGCACGCCTGCGCTGCAGGCGGTCAACCACCAGTACGACGTCTCCTGGTTCAACCAGACTCTGACCAAGGCCAGCGACAACATGCCGGCGGTCTCCTACCTGAAGGCGCCGGAGTACCAGGACGGCCACGCCGGCTATTCGGACCCGCTCGACGAGCAGAAGTTCGTCGTCGATGAGGTCAACGCCATCGAGCAGTCGAAGTTCTGGCCCTCGACGGCGATCATCCTGGCCTACGACGACTCCGACGGCTGGTATGACCACCAGGCGGGGCCGATCATCCGCCAGTCCCAGGACGCGTCGGATGCTCTGAACGGGCTCGGCAAGTGCGGCTCCGCGGCATCCGCGCCGACGCAGAACGCTCGCTGCGGCGTCGGCCCGCGCCAGCCGCTGCTGGTCATCTCCCCGTGGGCCAAGCAGAACTACGTGGACAACACGTTCACCGAGCAGGCCTCCATCCTGCGCTTCATCGAGGACAACTGGGGCCTCGGGCGGATCGGGAACGAGTCCGCGGACTCCGACGCGGGCACGCTGGGCAACGCCTTTGACTTCAGCCAGAAGTCCGGGCATGCGCCGGCGATCATCCTGGACGACACCACCGGCCAGGTCACCAAGGTGATCTCGCCCAACGGCCAGGTGAGCAGCCCATCGGTGGCGCCGGCTCCGTCGCACGCCGGCTCCTCGAGCAGCTCGTCCGCCGGCTCGTCGTCGAGCACCGGGTCGACGGGCAGCTCCGGGTCGCGCACCGGCACCGTGATCAGGCTGCCCCGCGTGGCCTGCAGCCACGTCACGGGCAAGCGCGCCCTGGTGCTGACCTGCACGACCCGTGGCGGCTCGAAGGTCCAGACGCTGATCCGCGCCCGGATGCTCCGGGGCGGGAGGCTGGTCAGCAACGTCGCCTCGCCGGTCAGGCACAACCGGGTCAAGCTCACGCTGTCCCTCGGTCGCCAGTCACGCGGCGGCCGGTACACGATCCGCCTGTCGATCGACGCGGGGGGGCGCGTCGGGTCTGAGACCCGGTACGTCCGAGTCCGCTAGCGGCGAATCTCAGCGGAGCAACTCACACGCGGGGCCCGGCACGTGCGCCGGGCCTCGCGGCGTTGTGGTGGAGGACCGGCCGGCGGTCTGCCGTTAGCCGGCGCTGACGAGCTCTCGATGGGCGACGCGATGGTAGGCGTCGCAGATCACGAGCTCGCAGGGCTGGCGGTGGACAGCGTGGCGGTAGGCGAGGCGGCGGGCCTCGTCGAGCGTGCTGCACCGGACGGGGGACGCTTCATCGGGGAGCTCCACCTCCCAGGCACCATGACGCTCATGGTCGATGCGGACGGTGGGGTACGCGGCAGTGGTCATGAGAACAGGGTGCCATCTGAAGCGCCGGTTGTCATCAATGATGGACGAACTTCTCACCCGGACCGCGGCCGGCCGACTGGAGGCGGGTCGCTCAGCGCGCGGGGTGGGGCGGCCGCCGCCCCGCGGCCAGATAGCGCAGGGCCCACCCCAGCCACGTCGGCGCCTGAGACTGCCACAGCGCGACCGTGTGACCCCCGGGGTAGGTGTGGAAGATGTGGGAGATCCCGGCGCGGCGCAGCGCCGCGTCGTACTGCCGGTTCATCGTCAGAAAGCGCCCGTCCTGGAGGCCGACGTAGAAGGCGATCTGCGTCGGCAGCGATTGGAGCATGCTCTTGAGCTGCTGACCGCGGGGGACCGTAGCGGCGCCGTTCGCCCGCTTGGAGCCGAGGTCCAGCACCTTGGTGCCGGCGGGGTTGGTGGCGACGAAGTAGCCGCTCCAGGATTGCACCGCGCCGAACTGCTGCAGGTTGCGCAGGCCGATGTTCATTGCTCCGTAGCCGCCCGCGGAGAGCCCGACCAGCGCGCGCCCGTAGCGCCCCGGGATGGTGTTAAAGCGGCCGTCGATGCACGTCGGCAGGTCCTGGGAGACCGCCTGGGGCCAGTCCTCGGCCGCGTCCCAGTCCAGGTACTCCCGGTCTGAGCCGGCGTCGCGCGCGCCCTGCGCGGCGACGACGATGGCCGCCTCGTGCGCGGAGGCCAGGGCGGAGGCGACGAACGCGTTCTCGGTGTAGGAGCTCGGGCTTGCCGGCAGCCCGTGAAGGAAGTAGACGGTCGGGTAGCGACGCGCGGACGAGGCGCTGTACCCGGCGGGGAGGTAGACGAGCGTCGGCATCGTGCCGCCCAGCGACGGCGCGTTACAGACC
>JBAQGP010000850.1:0-3290 GCA_049287845.1 Solirubrobacteraceae bacterium
GCCCAGAGACGGACGCGGGTGTCGCGGGCCAGCGCCGCGTCGTCGGTGACCACGCACGTCTCGGTGTCGTTGAAGAGCGAGTGGGCGTTGAGGTTGGCCGAGCCGACGATCATCCAGCGATCGTCGATCACGGCCACCTTGGCGTGGACGTAGACAGGGTCGGCCCGCTCATGCGACGGTGACAACGCGCGGATGGTGGTGGCCAGGAAGCGCCGGGTGCCGTCCCCCTCGTCGTCGGCGTCGATCAGGCGCCCCACCTGGCCGCGGGTGTCCTCGGCGCCGTTGTTGGCCCTGCCCGGGAGCAGGACGACGACGCGGAACTGCGCGGTCGGCGGGTTACGCAGCTTCTCGGCGATGATCGAGACCAGCTCGGGCGACCAGAGGAACTGGTTCTCCAGGTAGATGAGCTCCCGGGCCGAGCGCAGCGCGCGGGCGTAGCTCTCGAAGATGCGGAAGTCACCGTGGGGGATGGCGTCATACATGTCCTCCTCGACGGTGCGCACCACCTGCACGGTGGACTCACCGGCCGGCTCGGGGGCCGGCAGGGCGGGAAGCTCCTCCTTGGTGAGTTCGCGCCAGCGGGTGCGGAAGTGGTCGTTCACATCGGCCACCGCCGGGCCGCGCAGCCGCGTGCCGACGTCGTGCCAGCCGATGGAGCGCCGCGCGCGGTGGGCCTGGACGTCGTAGCGATCTCCCGCGGCATCGGTCATGTCGATCCCGTTCACGAACGCCACCTCGCCGTCGACGATGACCGTCTTCTCGTGGTGGCAGTGAAACGGATGTTCCTTGGGGTCGCCCTTGGCCTGGATCCGGGTGTGGCGCGTGAGGTTCTCCAGCGCCTGCGACACCTCGGCCCGAGTCGGATGAAACAACGGGATGGGGGCGCCCGACCAGACGAGGACGCGCACGTCCACCTGCTCGGCCATCTCGGCGAGCAGCACCCCGATGGCGCCGTTCGGCCGTCCGCGCACCATCTCGAAGGCCGGCTCCAGGTGCCAGCCGGTCACGTGCACGAACCGCTTGGCCTGCGAGATCGCCTCCGCGATCTCCGGCAGCGCGTTGGCCCCGTCGATGAGGACCTGTAGCTCGCATCCCTCGCGCGGCGGTGGGTCGCCGTGGGCGAACACGCCGGGACTGGAGGGCTCGAACACCCGCGCCCAGCCCAGCTTGGACAGCCGCCGCCGGTGCTTGAGCGCCACGGCGGCCTCGATGCCGTCACCGAGCAATTGGTCAAAGCGTCCTACCAAAGCGTCTTTCATTCCTCACGACCCTCCCCGGTTTTGTCGCCGGCTACACCTCGAGGCCGCCACGCAGGATTTCGCGGCAGCCTCCGAACGGATGCACCCTAGGGCTCGGGGCAACCTCCTGGCATGATGGCGCGACCTCCGATGCCCCGGTCCAACGAGAATCTCGCCGAGCGTCTACTCGAGGGCGATCGCCGCGCGTTGGCCCGCGCCATCTCGCTGGTGGAGAACGACGATCCCGAGGGCTGGGCGCTCGTGCGCACGATCTACCCCAAGACCGGCAACGCCGCCGTCGTCGGCTTCACCGGGCCGCCCGGCGTGGGCAAGTCGACGCTGATGAGCGCGCTGACCACGCTCGAGCGCGAGCGCGAGCGCTCGGTCGCCGTGCTCTCCATCGACCCGTCCTCGCCGTTCACGAAGGGGGCGCTGCTGGGGGACCGGATCCGCCTGACCGACCATTTTCTGGACCCGGGCGTGTTCATCCGCTCGATGGCCAACCGCGGCGCCCTGGGCGGGCTCAGCGAGGCGGCCCTGCAGGCGGCGCTGCTCATGGACGCGTCCGGACGCGACCTCGTGCTGCTGGAGACGGTGGGCGTTGGCCAGGCCGAGGTCGACATCATCGATCATGCCGACACCGTGGTGCTCGTGCTCATGCCCGGCTCGGGCGACTCGATCCAGGCGCTCAAGGCCGGGGTCATGGAGATCCCCGACATCATCGTCGTCAACAAGGCTGACCACCCCCTCACCGACACGATGGTCCGCGAGATCAAGGGGGTGCTGGCCCTCGGCCCCAAGCCCGACTGGCCGGTCCCCATCATCCGCACCGAGGCGGTCCGCGCCGAGGGTGTGGCCGAGGTGGTCGACAAGCTGGACGAGCACCGCGCCTTCATCGAGTCCGAGGGCACGCTGTCTGAGCGCCGGCGGCGCAACCTGCTCAACGAGGTGCTGGCCATCGCCACCTACCGCATGCGCCGCGAGCTCGAGGAGTCCGTGCGCGAGGATGATGAGGTGCGCGAGTTGCTGGATCGCGTCGTCTCCCGGGAACTTGATCCCGCCAGCGCGGCGGCGACGATCCTGGAGCGCCAGACCGCCCGCCGGGACCACGAGCCGAGTGCCGGCTAGGGGCCGTTAGAAGCTGAGCGCGAGCTCGGTCAGCAGGCGCACGCCGAACCCCGTGGCGCCCTTGTCCTGATAGGGCTTCTGGCCGTTGTCGCCCACGCCGGCGATGTCCAGGTGGGCCCACGGCACCTCGCCGGCGAAGTGGTGCAGAAACTCACCGGCCGTGATCGCCGACGCCTCGCGGCGCTCGGTGCGGTTGGTGATCTGGGCGAAACGACCCTTGACCATCTCGGCGTACTCGAGGTGCAGGGGCAGCCGCCAGACGAGCTCCCCGGTCCGGCGCCCGCATGCCGTGACCAGCTCGGCCAGCGCGTCGTCGTTGCTCATCAGCCCGGCGTAGACGCTGCCCAGCGCGAGCACCACGCCGCCGGTGAGGGTGGCGATGTCGACGATCGCGTCGCAGCCCTCCTGCCGCGCGTAGGTGATGCAGTCGCCGAGCACCAGCCGGCCCTCGGCGTCCGCGTTGTTCATCTCCACCGTCGTGCCGTCCAGCGCGGTGAGGATGTCGCCGGCGCGCATGGCGGACCCGCTGATCATGTTCTCGGTGGCGCCGATGACCGCGAGCACGTTGATCGGGGCGTCGAGATCGGCGAGCGCGGCCATCGTCTCGATCACGGCCGCGCCACCCGCCATGTCGAACTTCATGTCGATCATCCCGGCCATCGACTTGATGGCGAGGCCACCGCTGTCGAACGTCACCGCCTTGCCGACGAGCGCGAGGCGGCGTTCGCTCTCGGGGGCGCCCTGATAGCTCAGCGTGATCATCCGGGGGTCCTGCTGAGACCCGGCGGCGACCGCGGCGAACAGGCCCATACCCAGGTTACGGAGCTCGTCGCCGCCGAGGACGCTCACGGTCAGGGCCGGCCGGCCGGCCGCGAGCTCGGCCGCATAGGCGCCCAGCGCGGTCGGGGTGAGGTCGTTGGGCGG
>JBAQGP010000851.1:0-1845 GCA_049287845.1 Solirubrobacteraceae bacterium
TGGCGATGAGGAGGGGGCCGCGGGGGTCGCGGTGCGGATTGCTTTGCTTTCACGGCGGGTGCGGATCCAGGTGTGCCGAGGCCGCCGCTGCGGGCCGGAAGCGGCCGACCGGATGAGAGTGTCTCGAAGGCGACAAGCCAGAAGCCATGGCTATGACAGCACCGAGTGAGTCGCTCTCTGGCCGCGACTGGGGTCGCCTTGTTTGACGTGTCCGCGAGGGGACGTCTTGAAGTCGTCGGAACCTGTCTATTGGGGGTAGGGAGGGTGCGATATGAAGTGACGGCATGGTGAGGCGGTCGCGGTGTGGTTCCACTGCTGGCGTCGGTTGTCCGGTGGCGGGTCGTTGGGTCATGTCATGACCGGTGCTTGGACGTGCGCCTGAAGGAAGCTGGCAGCGCGAGTGAGAGCCTGGTCGCCTTCGTCCAGGACCGCGGAGAAGGCTTGAAAGACGTGGCCGACACCGGGGGTTATGTCCAGGGTGACGGCGACGTTGTTGGCTGCCGCTCGGGTGGCGAGCCGGGTGGCGTCGTCGAGCAGGACCTCGTGTGAACCGGCCTGCACGAGTAGCGGGGGCAGGTCCGTGAGATCAGCGAAGATCGGGCTGACCAGCGGGTCGGCTGGGTCGGTGCCGGTGCCGTTGAGGTAGTCGTTGGCTCGGGTCTGGATGGCGGCAGCGGTGATGTTGGGGTCGGTGTCGGCCTTGGTGGTGTAGCTGTCGCCGGTCACGGTCAGGTCGGTCATCGGCGAGAACAGCACCGCTGCTGCGGGCATCACCAGTCCGCGTCGGTTGCCGCCGATGAGCAACTCGAGAGCGAGGTTGCCGCCGGCGGACTCTCCCGAGACAACGATCTGCGCGCCTGTGCTCTCACGCTGGAGCAGCGCCTGGTACGCGGCTGTGACGTCCTGTAGCGCCGCTGGGTAGGGGTGCTCGGGCGCTAGCCGATAGTCGACGGTGATCGCGCTCATACCAGCCTTGCGCGCGAGGTCGGAAACGAAGCCGACCGAGCTGGTCGCCGAGCCCAGGGCAAAACCGCCGCCGTGAATGTGAAAGATCACGCCTCTTGGCTTTGTCTCGGCGATCTCGATGAAGATCACCGGTACACCGCCGAGCTCACCCGAGGTCGTGCGGACATCGTGCGCCAGCGGATGCCCGGTCAGCATCTGCTCGAGCAGTGGACGCTGGACGAAAACGTCGCCGCCTAGATCGAACGGGGCGTCGCGCAGCAGCTGCTCGATCGTTTCGCGCTGTTGTTTGCTCATCATGCTCTCCTTTAGGTTCGAGGTCCACGTCCATGGACACATTAGCACCATTATACTTAGCACTAATCTATCTGCTGGGAGGGCGAACGTGGTGGATCTGCGAGGAGTGTTTGACGATCTGGTGCGATTCGAGACGATCCTCTGGAACGCCATAGACGCGCGGCTACAACGGGAGTGCGGAGTGAGCTTGGGCAGTCTGAACGCAATGCTGGTCATCGCCTCGACTCCGTCGTGCCGCGTCCAGGACATCGCGCACGCTGTCGCGATCACGGTCGGCGGCGCGAGCCAGGCCGTCGATCGGCTCGAGGCCGCCGGCCACTGCGTGCGGCGTCCCAACCCCGTTGATCGGCGCTCCTCGCTCCTCCAGCTCACGGCCGCGGGCCAAGAGCTGCTCAAACGTGCGGGAGCCGTTTTCGACCAGGAGCTCGAGACCTTCCTCCGCGTTCCCCTCTCTCAGAGATCCCTCGGTCAGCTCGCCGCGGCACTAGCCACTCTACGCGGCGCCGCGACCCCGACGAACACCTCGGACGAGAACTCACAAGGTGGGAAGCGCTCCTGAATCAGCTTGATCCTGGCGCATGAGCT
>JBAQGP010000852.1:0-6804 GCA_049287845.1 Solirubrobacteraceae bacterium
GGGCAGTGCAACGAGACGAAGTCCGAGCGGGCCAGAAGCTGGATCAGCGGCACCCCGCCGTACCCGGTGTGAAGCACGGTCATCTCAAAGCCGGCGGCTCGCTGGGCCACCGCCGTGCCGATCCGTCCCATCCCGATGATCCCCAGCGTCGACCCGAAGACATCGTGGCCGAGGAACCCCTGGGGCTCCCACGTCACCCAATCATCGCTCTGGACGGCCAGCAACGCGTCGGGCAGCTGCCGCGCCGCCGCCAGCAGGAGCGTGAAGGCGAGATCGGCGGTGGCATCGGTGAGCACGTCGGGCGTGTTGCCCACGGAGATGTCGCGGGCGCGCGCGGCGTCGAGATCGATGTTGTCGTAGCCGACGGCGTAGTTGGCGATGGCCCGCAGCCGCGGCGACCCCTCGATGAGCGCGGCGTCGACGCGGTCAGTCAGCAGTGAGAGCAGCGCCTCGGCCTCGGCGGTCCGCGCCCGCAGCTCCTCGTAGGGGGGCGGCAGCCGCTCGGGCCAGACGTCGACCTCATGGCGCTCGCGCAGACGGCCGAGCGCGGGGCCGGGGAGGTCACGGGTGACAAAGCAGCGGGCCACAGCCCGCTCATTGTCACCAAAAGGCGCCGCGCTATGCCGACTCGGCGGGCGCCATCTGCCGAACCGGCGCGGGCGCACGGCCGGGGACGCGTGGCAGCCCGAACGCCGCGACCAGGACCCCGACGAGCGCCAACGCCGCCGACACGAGGAAGGCGAGCTGGAACCCCGAGACGAGCGCGGCATGAGCGGTCGTCCCGGCGTGGTGCAGATCTGAGTTGGTGCGCGAGGTGGCGATTGCCGCCAGGATGGCCAGGCCCAGGGCGCCCCCGAACAGCCGCGCGGTGTTGACCAGGCCGGAGGCCAGGCCCGCCTCCTGGGGGGCCACGCCGGCCACGGCGCTGATGGTGGCGGGCACGAAGGCGAGCCCGATCCCGAGCGCCGTCAACAGCGACGGGAACAGCATTCCCCCGAGGTACGTGCCGTGCACCGAGATGTCGGTGAGCCAGAACAGCCCCACGGTCAGTGACGTCATCCCCGCGACGAGGATCGGCTTGGCGCCCAGGCGTCCGACCAGCCGCGACGCGGCGGTCGACCCGGCGACGATGCAGAGCGTCATCGGCAGGAAGGCCAGGCCGGCGCGGATGGGGGAGTAGCCGTGGACCTGCTGGAGGTAGAGCGACATGAAGAACCACATCCCGAACGATGCCCCGCCGACGAGCAGCACGACGATGTTGGCGGCACTGAGGGTCCGCGAGCGGTAGATCCGCAGCGGCATCAGCGGCGAGCGGGCCACGCGACCCTCGATGAGCAGGAACAGGCCCAGCAGGGCGATGCCGGCCCCGATGAGCAGCAGGGTGGACGTGTCGCCCCAGCCGGTCTGATCGGTGCGCACGATCCCGAGCACGAGCAGCGAGAGCCCGATGGTCGCCGTCAGCGCGCCGCGGAGGTCGAACTCCCGCGCGCGGGCGGTGTTGCGGCTCTCCAGCAGCAGTCGCTGCGCCGCCACGGCGGCGAGCAGTCCGATCGGGACATTGATGAAGAGGATCCAGCGCCAGGAGAGAACGTCGGTGAGGATCCCGCCGAGCAGCACGCCGGCGGCGCCACCGGCGCCCCCCATGGCGCCCCAGATGCCGACCGCGCGGTTGCGCGCCGCGCCCTCGGCGAAGGTGGTGGTGAGGATCGACAGCGACGCCGGTGCAATCACGGCGCCGCCGAGGCCCTGCACGGCCCGCGCAGCGATCAGGAGTCCCTGGCTGTTGGCAAAGCCGCCGGCCAGGGAGGCGATCGCGAACAGGGCCAGGCCGGCGACGAACACACGGCGGCGCCCCAGAAGGTCGGCCGCGCGCCCGCCGAGCAGCAGGAAGCCGGCGAAGGTGACGGTGTAGGCGTTGACCACCCACTGCAGGTCGACCTCGGTGAAGCCGAGGCCGTGGCGGATCGCGGGCAGCGCCACGTTGACGACCGACACGTCGAGGATGACCATGAACTGGGCGAGGCAGGCCAGCAGCAATGTCGCGCGCAGGTGGGGTGCCGGAGGTGATTGGGTGTCTGGACTCATGAGCTCAACTTTGGGTATCTATGTACGACGATCTTCGTACATTGTAGAACGGTCTCGATGACCAGACGAGAAACGTCCCTCAGAGGGGACACGTGAGATGAGCCGCGGCGATGGTCCCGACGGGCGGGGGCGCGTGATCGTGCTCACCTTCGACAACCTCGGCGAGGCCAGCGCGCTCCAGCGCGGCACGTGGAGCTCGCACACTCCGCTGGGCGAGGACCCCTCGGTGACCACAGCCCTGCCGCGGCTGCTCACCGCCCTCGACGATAGCTGCCTGCGCGCCACCTTCTTCGTCGAAGCGGTGAACTCCGTGCTCAACCCGCAGGCGCTCAGCACGATCGTCGACCGCGGGCACGAGCTGGGCGCGCACGGCTGGCAGCACGAGGACTGGTCAGAGCTCTCGGCGGCCCCGCGCCACGAGCGTGAGCTGCTCGATCGCGCCACGCGCGCCCTGGCCGACTCCGGCCACCCCGTCTCGGGCTTCCGGCCTCCCGGCGGGGCGTTCACGCCCCAGACGATGGGCCTGTTGCGCGAGCTCGGCTACGGCTGGTGCTCGCCGGCCGCCCGGCACCCCAGCGGTGCGCCGCCGTTCGTCGAGGACTTCCTGACGGTGGTGCCGTTCGCGTGGGACCTTGTCGACGCCTACCACCTGATGGAGCGCTTCGCCGATCTGCGCGTTCGTCACGGCGCCGGCGCCGAGCCGCTCGGCGCGGGGGCCGCCGGTGAACGACTGGCGGCGACCCTGCTGAGCGGCGAGGGCGTCCAGACGATGGTGCTGCACCCGTTCCTCATGCTCGATGCGGCGTGGTGGGAGCAGGTCCAGGAGCTGCTGGACCTGCTGGCGCAGTTGCAGCGCTCGGGCGAGGCCAGGGTCGTCGCCGGCGGCGATCTGGTTGGGCGGCTCGGCCCGGAACCGTGGCCGGAGTAGGGTGCGCGCCATGAGCTCTGAGACCCGCATCCCCACCACCCACGTCGGCAGCCTGCCTCGCCCCCAGGAGGTCGTCGACGTCGTCTTCGCCCAGGACAAGGGCGAGCCCGTGGACCCGGAGGAGTTCGATCGCGTCATCGGCGGCGCCGTGGCCGACCGGGTCGCGCACCAGGTCGATGCCGGGGTCGACTGGGTCTCAGACGGAGAGATGAGCAAGATCGGCTATGCCACCTACATCCGCCATCGGCTGAGCGGGTTTGAGGTGGGGGACGTGCCGCGGGCCACCCCGGCCGATCTGGACGCCTATCCCCGCTTCCGTGACCGCCTGGCCCAGCAGGGGGGTAGCGCGCGCTACCTGCGGCCCATCTGCCGCGGTCCCATCACCTACGAGCACTCCGAGCCGGTCCAGCGCGACCTCGCCCGCCTCCTGGCCGCGATCGAGGGCCAGCCCGTGGCGGGCGCCTTCATGAACGCCCCGTCGCCCGGGATCATCGCGCTGTTTCAGCCCAACGAGCACTACGCGAGCCTCGACGAGTATCTGGCGGCGATCGGGGAGGCGATGAAGGTGGAGTACGAGGCGATCGTCGCCGCCGGAGTGACGCTTCAGATCGACGCGCCCGACCTCGCCATGGGCCGTCACATCATGTATCGCGATCGCTCTGACGAGGAGTTCGTGGCCAGCGTCGAGCGCCACGTCGAGGCGATCAACACCGCGCTGCGCGACGTCCCCGCCGACCGGGTGCGCCTGCACCTGTGCTGGGGCAACTACGAAGGGCCCCATCACCTCGACATCGACCTGGGCAAGATCATCGGCGCCATCCTGCGCGCCAAGCCCGCGACCATCCTCTTTGAGGCGGCAAACCCGCGCCATGCTCACGAGCACGTCGTGTGGGGCGGCGCGGCCATCCCCGAGGACAAGGTGCTGGCGCCGGGCGTGATCGACACCACCACCAACTACATCGAGCACCCGGAGCTGGTGGCCCAGCGCATCGAGCACTACACGGACATCGTCGGTCCCGACCGGGTCATGGCCGGGACCGACTGCGGCTTTGGCACGTGGTCGGGCTTCGGGGCCATCGATCCCGACATCTGCTGGGGGAAGCTGCGCAGTCTCTCCGAGGGCGCACGGATCGCCGCTCAGCGTCAATCAGCGGTGCACTGATCGTCAAGCCCCCCCATGGGCGATTGCGCGCTCAAGTACGATCGAGACGCGTCAAACCGAGAGAGGAGAGGCCATGCCCAATCCAGGGTTCATCCGAGGTACCCACCACCTCACGTTCTGTGTCGGCGGCGCCCAGGAGGACTATGACTTCCACGTGCGCCTGCTGGGGCTGCGGAGCGTCAAGAAGACGGTGCTGTTCGACGGCGAGATCCCGATCTACCACCTCTACTACGGCAATGGCGCGGGCGACCCGAGCACGCTGCTGACGGCCTTCCCCTACCGCCAGGCGGGGTGGATGGGCAAGCGCGGCACCAACCAGGCCAAGACCCTTCTCCTCTCGATCCCGGTCGACTCCATCGGCTACTGGTCTGACCGCTTCTCCGAGCACGGTGTGGACCACGAGCGCATCGAGCGCTTTGGCACCGAGCGCCTTCTCCTGCGCCACCCGTGCGGGATCGAGTACGCGCTGGTCGGCGACCCCGAGCCGGACGCGCGCGAGCCCTACGACGCGCACGTCCCCGCCGAGCACGCCATCCGGGGAGCCTTCGGCACGGCGACCTCGGTGACCGAGCAGGGCCCGATGGACTACTTCATCGTCCAGGGCATGAACGGCGAGCCCCTCGGCGACGAGGGCGACAACCACCAGTACCGGATCGGCGAGGCCGACGGCTTCGGGCGCATCCTGGAGCTGGTCGAGGAGCCCGGCCTGCACCAGGGCACATGGCACTTCGGCGAGGGCACGATCCACCACCAGGCCTTCGACGTCGGCACCGCGGAGAACCAGCAGGTGGTCAAGGACCACATCGTCGGCCTGGGGTTCACCGACGTCTCCGAGGCCAAGGACCGCGGCTACTTCTTCTCCATGTACTGCCGGAGCCCCAGCGGGCTGCTGGTGGAGTTCGCCTACGGGACGCCCCAGGGCTTCCTCATCGACGAGAGCGCGTCGGAGCTGGGGACGCATATGTGCATCCCGCCCCATTGGGAGCACCGCCGCTCGGAGATCTCCCAGCTCGAGCCGATCGAGACGGAGGAGACCGTCGTCAGCTGAGCGGCGGGGCCGCGACCGCCGGCAGCCCGGCGGACATCGGCGCGGTGTCGGTGTAGACGCGGTAGTCCGAGATGAGCTGGTTGGCGTCGGTGCGGGAGATCGTGACCTGCTTTAAGGTCCGCCCGCCTGATCAAATACCCCTCCGATGCCCGCCCCGCTCCAGATCCCCATCAACCCGCTCGGCGCCGCCGGGCAGCGCGTGCCGCGGGTCGCCCTGGGCTGCGGCAACTTCGGCGGCGTCGGCTCGGCCCCGGCCTTCTTCGGGCAGGGCCTCTCGCACTCCGAGGCGCTCGAGCTGATGGACGCGGCGTGGGAGATGGGCATCCGCCACTTCGACACCGCCGACGCCTACGGGGGCGGGCGCAGCGAGGAGGCCATCGGTGCCTGGATCCGCTCACGGCGCACCCGGCCGACCCTCACCACCAAGACGTTCAACCGGATGACCGCCGACGGCGATCAGGGGATGGCGCCCGATCGCGTCCGCCGGCAGTTTGCCTCCAGCCTGGAGCGCCTCGGCGTCGATCGCGTCGATCTCTACCTCGCCCACGAGTTCGACCACAGCGTGCCGCTCAGTCACACGATCTCGGCGTTCGAGGAGCTGCGCGAGGCCGGGCAGGTCGTCGCCTACGGCGTCAGCAACTTCGACGTCGCACAGCTGCAGCAGGCACTGGACATCGGTGGGACGTCGGCGGTCCAGAACGGCTACTCGCTGCTGGAGCGCGGCGACGAGGCCGAGGTCATGCCGCTGTGCGCGCGGACTGGTACCGGCTACATGGTCTTCAGCCCGTTGTGCGGCGGCTGGCTGACGGGCAAGTACCGGCGCGGCGCGGCCTATCCCTTCGGCTCGCGGATGACCCAGCGTCCCGAGCCCTACGAGAGGCTGGCCACCGACGAGACCTTCGACCGTCTCGAGTGGCTCGAGCGGTTGTCCACCGACCGCGGCACCTCGATGGCGGGGACCGCGCTGGCCTGGCTGCTGGCCGACGAGCGCATCGCGCAGGTCGTCGTCGGGCCGGGCCGTCCCGAGCACCTCGAGCCCATCCGGGAGGCGATCGAGCGCCCCCTGACCCCCGACGAGCGCCGCCAGATCACGGAGACCTTCAGCTGATGCGCGTCCTCACCCTGTCCAACGCCGACATCCACGCCGCGTTGTCGCCGGCCGCCTGCGAGCGCGCGATGGCCGGCGTCCTCGCCGCCCGGGCCCGGGGCGACGCGTTCAACCCGTTGCGCACGGTGACGGTCCCGCCGGGTGCTGCGGGGTTCATCGGGCTGATGCCGGGCTACGCCTCCGCCGCCGCAGCGTCCGCGGGCTCCGCGGAGGACCCCGCGGGGCCGGCCTTCGGCCTCAAGGCGATCTGCCTGATCCCCGGCAACCCGGCGCGCGGCCTCGACGCCCACCAGGGCACGGTGACGCTGTATGACGGCCACACGGGGATGCCGACCGCGATCCTCAACGCCTCGGCGATCACCGAGATCCGCACCGCCGCGGTGACCGCCGTGGCCACCCGCGCCCTCGCCCGCGACAGCGCCCGGGTGCTCGGGATGCTCGGCGCCGGGGTGCAGGCCCGGTCACACCTGATC
>JBAQGP010000853.1:0-3323 GCA_049287845.1 Solirubrobacteraceae bacterium
GTGAAGTCCAGACGATGGTCCAGAACCACAACCTCCCGGACGTGACCGAGGGTGACTACTTCTCCTCGTACGCACAGCAGGGACTGCTGTATCCCGCCAATCAGGTTCTCTCCAAGCCCGGCAACCTGCTGCCGGTGTTCGCCAAGCAGGGGACGTACAACGGGACCCAGTACGGGATGCCGTTCACGACCAGCTCGCGCACGCTGTTCTACAACAAGAAGCTGTTCGCCAAGGCCGGCATCGCCTCGGCGCCCACCACGTGGGCGGACCTCCAGGCCGATGCCGCCAAGATCAAGGCGCTGGGCGACGTCGGCTTTGGGCTGCCCCTCGGCCCCGAGGAGGCGCAGGCGGAGTCACTGCTGTGGTTCCTCGGCGACGGCGGCAACTACATGACCTCCCAGGGCAAGTGGTCCATCAACGGCGCGCCCAACGTCACGGCGTTCAGCTTCCTCAAGAACCTGGTCGGCGCCGGCGACACCGAGCCCAACCCCGGCAGTAAGAACCGCACCCCGCTGTGGGAGCAGTTCGCCCAGGGCAAGATCGGCATGATCAACGGCTCACCGGCGTTGATCCCGATCATCAAGACCCCGGGAGTGCTCAAGCCGTCCGACTGGGCCTCGGTGCCGATCGCCGGCAAGACCGGGGCGCTCTCAGACACGCTCGGCGTGTGCGACAACGTCGCGGCGTTCAAGCCCAATGGCCACCAGGCCCAGATCAAGAAGTTCCTGGACTTCGTCTACCAGGACCAGTACCAGCTGCAGTTCGACCGCGAGTACGACCTGCTCCCGGCGACCGTGTCCGCCGCCAACGCCCTGGCCAAGGACCCGGTCTTCGGGTCGTTCATCAAGGCGCTGCCGCAATCGGTGCAGTACCCGTCGAACACCGCCTGGGCCCAGGTCAAGACCCAGGTCCAGAACACGATCGGCACCGCGGTGACCGGCAGTCCCACGTCGGTGCTCGGCACGCTGCAGTCAACGGCGGAGAAGCTCGGCGGCTGATGGAGCCGTGAGCGCCGCCTCCCCGATCTCGATCAGGCGGAATCGGCCGGGGCGCCTCGCGCAGGCGCTCCGGCCGGTGCTGTGGGTCGGCCCCGCGGTGGCGCTGATCTCCGTTGTGGTGCTGTGGCCGGTCGTGGTGCTCATCCACAGCTCGTTGCAGAACATCGCCGCCGACGGCTTCGTCGTCGGCGGGGCGGGCACCAGGAATTACAGCAACCTGTGGCACGAGGCCGCCCTGCGCGGGGTCGTGCTCCGCACCGTCCTGTGGGTGGTGGCGGTGGTCGGGGTCACGCTGGTGCTGTCGCTGGCGCTGGCCCAGCTGTTTCACCAGCGCTTCCCCTTCCGCCGGGCCGCCCGCACCGCGTTGATCGCGCCATGGGCGGCATCGGTGATGATGACCGCGCTCATCTTCCGCTGGGCGCTCGATCCCAACGCCGGCGCGATCAACATCGTCCTCCACGCCCTGGGAATCGTGCACCGCATGGGCTCCAGCCAGGCCGACTGGCTCGGCCGGCCGGGATGGGCGCTGGTCTGGATGATGATCGTCGCGATCTTCGTGTCCCTGCCGTTCACCACCTTCGCGCTGCTCTCGGGACTGCAGACGATCCCGGAGGAGATCTACGAGTCCGCGCGGGTCGACGGCGCCGGCCGCTGGTATGCCTATCGGACGATGACCCTGCCGCTGTTGCGCCCCGCCATCCTCGTCGCCACCATCATCAACGTCATCAACGTCTTCAACTCGTTCCCGATCATCTGGGAGATGACACGAGGCGGTCCGGGCTATGAGACGAGCACGACCACGACGTTCATGTTCATTCTCAAGCAGGCGTTCATCGGCGAGGCCGCGGCGATGTCAGTGGTCAACTTCCTGCTGGTGATCGTGGTCGTCCTCATCTTCCTGAAATTGACACGCTGGAAGGAACGCGTGACCTGACCGTGAGCGCCGTCGCCACTCCCTCCGTGTCCGCCGAGGCCCCAGTCGCCGCCGTCGCCGGCCGCCGCGCGCGCAGGCCACTCACCCCGCGGCGGTTTGCGCTCAGCGTCCTCGCCTACGGCATCGCCGTCATCTTCCTCCTGCCCTACCTGGAGATGGTGATCGCTGCGCTGCGCCCCAACAGCCAGGTGCTGGCGGCCAACCTGATCCCGACGCACTTCACCTTCCACAACTTCACCTCGATCTGGGCGACGGGCTTTGGCGGCAACCTCGGGGCCAGCCTGCTCATCGCCGGGGGGGCCACGGTGCTCGTCATGCTCGTCTCGGTGCCCGCCGCCTACTACTCGGCCCGTCACCGGTTCCGGGGCCGCTCGGCCTTCCTTCTGCTGGTCCTGGCCACGCAGATGCTGCAGCCCGCGGCGATGCTCGTCGGCATCCAGCGCGAGTTCACCACCTTCAACCTGCCGCCCACGCTGTCGCTCATCCTCGTCAACGCCGGTTTCAACCTCGCCTTCGCGGTGTGGATCCTCAACGCGTACTTCGCGGCGATCCCGGCCGAGCTCGAGGAGGCATCGATGATCGACGGGTCCAGTCGCGGCGGGGCCCTGCTGCGGATCACGTTGCCGCTGGCCGCGCCCGGGATCGTCACCGCGCTCATCTTCACCTTCATCGCCGCCTGGAACGAGTTCATCGTCGCGCTGACCCTGTCACTCGGGGAGGCGGGCAACCGGCAGCCGCTCACGGTGGCGATCAACAACTACATCGGTGAGTACTCGATCGATTGGGGCCACCTGTTCGCCGGTGCGGTCATCGCGACCATCCCGGTGATCATCCTGTTCGCGGTGATCGAGGGCCGGGTTGTCAGCGGCCTCACTGCCGGCTCGATCAAGTAGGACTCCACACGTGACCGCATCCCGCGACGACGCGGTGATCGCCGTCGATGTCGGCGGGACGACGATCAAGGGCGCCGTCGTGAACGCCGACGGCGGCTTTGACCGCGAGCTGCACCGACCCACGCCGCGACAACACGGGCCCGAGGCGGTGATCGCCAGCCTTCTGGCCGTCGTCGCAGAGCTCGTCGCCACCGGCTCGTCGGGCATTCGGGCCTCCACGGCGGGTCCACGGGCGGTCGGGGTCGTCGTCCCCGGCGTGGTCGACGGCGCGGGAGGGAGCGCGGTGTTCTCGGCCAACCTCGGGTTTCGCGATGTGCCGGTCCGCGATCTCGTTCACTCGGCGGTCGGCCTGCCCACGGTGCTGGAGCACGACGTGTACGCCGCGGGCGCGGCCGAGCGGACGGTGGGAGCGGCGGCCGGGGTCGACGATCATCTGCTCGCCGTCATCGGCACGGGGATCGCCGGGGTCGTGCATGCGGCCGGCGGCCCGGTGCGCGG
>JBAQGP010000854.1:0-3890 GCA_049287845.1 Solirubrobacteraceae bacterium
GCGGGAGGCCGAGCTGGCCGCGGCGCTCGAGGCCGCCCGGCACCCCGGGTAGGCTGCGAGCATGGAGTCACCCGAGCCGTTCTACGCGCTGGGGCCCCACTTCGCCGTCGATCTGCCCGGCGCGCGCGTCGCGTTCTCCACGCGGCGAGGCGGTCATTCACGCGGCGCCTACGAGAGCCTGAACCTCGGCTGGCTCACCGAGGATGACCGCCGCACGGTGACGCGCAACCGCGAGACGCTCCAAGAGCAACTGGGCGCGCCGCGGCTGAGCTTCGTCCACCAGGTCCATGGCACCGAGGTGCGGCGGATCACCGGCGAGACGCGGGAACCGCGCGAACGGCCTCGCGTCGACGGCCAGGCGACTGATCGCCACGACGTCGCGCTCTGTGCGCTCACGGCCGACTGCCTACCGATTGCCCTGGCCGGGGTGGGTGGGGTCCGCGTCGTGGCGATGCTCCACGCCGGGTGGCGCGGACTGGCGATGGGGATGATCGCCGCCGGAGTCGAGGCGATGCGCGAGATGGGCGCCGACGGCGAGCTGAGCGCCGCCATCGGGCCAGGAGCCGGGCCTTGCTGCTACGACGTGGGGGAGGAGGTCCACGCGGCGTTCGCCGACATCGAGGAGGCACACGTGGGCCGCAACCTCGACCTCAAGGCGGTCGCGCGCCATCAACTGCATGCTGCCGGCGTGGCCCACGTCGCCGACCTCGGCGTCTGCACCATCTGCTCGGATCCGGGCCTGCTGTTCTCGCATCGTCGCGACCGGGGGATCACGGGCCGCCAGGCGGGCGTGGCGTGGTTGACCTGATCCACGGTCTGAGGGCCGAGGTGGTGGCCCGCAACCTCGATCGCGCGCGAGAGGCGATCGCGGCTGCGGGACGCGACCCGGATGAGGTCGAGATCCTGGCGGCGGTCAAGTACCTGCCCGCCGAGGAGCTCTCGGCGCTCGCCGACGGAGGCGTGACCCTGGCGGGCGAGAACCGCGCCCAGGAGCTGGCGGCCAAGGCCGCGGCAGTGCCCGGCCGGTTCACCTGGGACTTCATCGGCCAGCTGCAGAGCCGTAAAGTCAAGGACATCCTGCCGTACGTCCGCTACATCCATTCGGTCGCGTCGGACTCGGCGCTGGCCCAGCTCGGGCGCCACGGCGGCCCCGGCACGCAGGTTCTCATCGAGGTCAACGTGGCCGGGGAGCCCGGCAAGAGCGGCGTCGCTCCCGAGGAGCTTCCCGGCTTCCTTGATCGCTGCCCCGTGCCTGTGGCGGGCCTCATGACGATGCCGCCGTTCGCCGCCGAGCCTGAGGACAGCCGCCCTCATTTCGCGGCGCTGCGGCGCCTCGCCGACACTCATGGGCTGCCCCAGCTGTCCATGGGTACCAGCCAGGACTACGCCGTCGCGGCCCAGGAAGGGGCCACGATTGTGCGCCTTGGGAGCACTCTGTTCCGCGACCGCGGATGAGCGCGTCATAATCACGGGCAGGAAATTGCCGCAAATCCGCGAACCCTGAACACGCACATGGCCTTCCGAGATAGCTGGCACCGAACCCTCGTCTACTTCGGCCTCGCCGAGGACGACGCCTACGATGAAGAGGACCTCGAGTACAACGAACACGAGGCCGAGCTTCAGGACAGTTACCGCGAGCGTCCCAACGTCCGGCCCCTGGCCCGCCGCCGTCGCGATGAGTTTGACGACATCTTCGCCGACGAGGGATCCTCGAGCGAGCGCCGGACTACCTCGCTGCGTCCGGTGGGGGGCGGGCGCACCGCCAACGGGCGTGCCGGCGGTGACCAGCAGGTGCATGTCGTCGCCCCCAAGAGCTTCAACGACGTCCAGAACGTCGCCGACAAGTTCAAGGAGACGATCCCGGTGATCATCAACCTCCAGGGCACGGACACCGACCTGTCCAAGCGGCTCATCGACTTCTCCTCCGGGCTGACCTACGCGCTTGACGGCGGGATGCAGCGGATCGCCGACAAGGTGTTTCTGCTGACCCCGCGCAACGTGGAGGTCTCCGCCGAGGAGCGGGCCCGCCTGGTCGAGAAGGGCTTCTTCAACCAGTCCTAACTCCGCTCGCCTCTCCCGGCGGCGGGTCCGCGCGGCGGCGCAGGTAGATTTCAACGGATGCGAGTAGGTCTCATCGGATCCGGCAGCATGGCGCGGGCCATGGCGCGCGGCTGGGGCGATCCCGTGCTGTGCTCGGATTCGGGCTCTGGGCGCGCCCAGGCGCTGGCCGAGGAGCTCGGCGGGCGCGCAACCGGCAACGCCGAGGTGGCGGCCGAGGCCGACCTGGTGATCCTCTGCCACAAGCCCTACCAGCTCAACCAGGTGGCGGACGAGATCGCAGATCAGGTCAAGGCAGTGGTCTCAGTGCTCGGCGGGGTCCCCACGGGGAGGCTGAGCTCCGCCTACCGGGGTGCGCAGGTGTTTCGCCTCATCCCCAACACGCCGGTCGAGGTGCGCCGGGGAGTCAGCGTGTACGCGCCCCACTCCGGACAGAACGGCTACACCATCGATCTCGAGCTCGAGCGTCAGGTCCTCACCCTGTTCGAACGCCTCGGCTCCGTCGTGACGATCGACGAGAGCCTGCTGGGCGTCGCCACCGGGGTGTCGAGCGTCGGCCCGGCCTACCAGGCTCTGCTGGCGGAGGCCCAGGTGGACGCGGCCGTGCGCCATGGCATCAAGCCCGCGCTGGCCGCCCAGCTCGTGGCCGACACGATGTCCGGCACGGCTGAGCTGCTGCGGACTCGGGGCTATGACACGTTGAGGGTGCGGCGGGAGGTCACCTCGCCGGGCGGCTCGACCGCGCGGGGCCTGGATGCCCTCGAGCGCGCCGGGATCCGCGCGGCGTTCTCGGACGCGATGGACAGCGTGCTGCAGGTGGCAGGCTAATGGTCGCTCCCGCACATACGCCCGGACGAGACCACTGATGCTCATCGAGGCGATCACCCGGAGCAACATCGCCGATTACGTCCAGGCGCTGTTCGAGGTCTACATCGTCGTCATCTTCGCCTACATCCTGCTCAACCTGCTGTTCTCGTTCGGGATGCGGCTGCCCTACTCGCGCTGGAGCGACGTGCTGCTCAACTTCCTGCGTGACTGCTCCGAGCCCTACCTGCGGCTGTTCCGCAAGTTCATCCCGGCGGTCGGGGCGTTCGACTTCTCGCCGATGATCGCGATCATCCTCCTCTACATCGTTCAGTCGCTGCTCGTCAATGCCATCCGCGGTTGAGCCGACCGTGACCACGATGTCCAACGGCGCTGCGGTCAAGTCGACTCGGGCGCAGCGGGCGCTGGCCTTCGCCCGCGTCGCGGTGCTGGTGGTGATCGTGGTCGTCTCCGACCAGGTGACCAAGCACGCGGTGATCGCAGACATCCCGGTGGGGACCACCCAGAAGTTCCTGCCCGCGGTCAACCTCGTGCACATCCACAACAGCGGGGTGGCCTTCGGCTTCTTCGCGGGCGGCGGGGCCGTCGTCCTCGTTCTCACACTCACCGCGCTCAGCGCGCTGATCATCTACTTCCTGCTGCGCCCCACCCGCCCCTGGCTGTGGCTGCCGACGGGGCTGCTCGTCGGCGGTGCGCTGGGCAATCTCATCGACCGCATCTCCCACGGCTACGTGACCGATTTCGTCAAGCTGCCGGCCTGGCCCGCGTTCAACCTGTCCGACATGGCGATCACGTTCGGAGTCCTGAGCCTGCTCTACGTGCTGGAGGGCGCGCCCTCCAAGCGCGCGAGCTAGCTCCGGCGAGGCCGGCGCCACGGCCGAGGATGAGCGACACGACGCTGACGCTTGCCGTGCCCGAGACGGCAGCGGGGATGCGGCTGGACCGCTTCCTGTCTGAGCCGCTGGGCTCCCGTGCCCAGGCCCAGGCCCTGATCGACGCCGGCCGCG
>JBAQGP010000855.1:0-2621 GCA_049287845.1 Solirubrobacteraceae bacterium
CCCCGGCGGCCATCGGTACCGACAGCGCCAGGCCCCCGGCGGCGAAGGCCTGGACCAGCGCCAGCGGCGCGAGGGCGACGGCCACGATCTGCAGCCCGAAGCCCAGCCAGCCCAGCGCCTGTCCGCACAGCCACACCCGGTTGCGCAGCGACCGCCGCAGGCGCCCCAGGATGCCGGCCACCCCCGCGACGTCGCCCAGCGCCCGGTGCTGCAGCAGGAACCCGAGGTTGATGATCGCCGCGGAGACCAGCGCCAGGAGCAGGCCACCGATCACCGGGTACGGGGCACCCCGGATCGGTGACCCTCCCCACGGTGACCGTGACGACCCTGCGAGCTACGTCGGTCGGCTCGTACGGTCGCGAGACGGTGGTGACGGCGACCCGCGCCGTGGGGGATGGGCACGACGCCGGGTGTCAGTGACCGGGCCACCCCGGGCGCGGGCCGCGGCGGCGTGCTCGTGTCCCGTGAGGCCAGGATGAGCATCTGGTTCAGGTGGGCGTGCCACAGCTGCCAGTCGTGGCCGCCGTGATACAGCGCCCAGGTGACGGTGGCTCCTGCGGCGGCCAGCGCCGAAGCCATGGGCCCGGTCTGGGGGCTGTCATCGTCGTCGCGGCCGACGAACAAGAAGGCCCGCACCGGATCGACGGCGAGGAGACGCTTGAGCCGGTGCACGTAGTCCAGAGGGCTGTTGGCGGCAAGGGTCGCCGTGTCGGCACCGGAGAACACGCCGGTGCGGGTCTCGATGTAGTAGCCGCTCCAGGACTGGAGGTTGGCGAAGATCTTGACGTTGTGGAGCATGACATTGGTGGCGCCGTAGGCGCCGGCCGAGAACCCGGCGATGACCCGGTCGTCGCGGCGGGCGAGCGTGCGGAAGCGATGGTCGACGTCGTGCACCACATTGATCACGTAGCCGGCGAGGTGGCCCGACGGCGTGTTGGCCCACTCGGAGTCCGAGTAGGTGCTGCCGCCGATCCGCCCGTCGGGGAAGACGAGGATCATCGGGCGCATCCGGTGTCGGCTGATGAGGTTGTCCATGCGCACCGGGAGCTGCGCGATGTCGGTGAAGACGACCGGGCGCCCCGGGCTTCCGTGCAGGAGGTAGTACACGGGGTAACGGATCCCGCCCGCCCCGGCCTGGCCATAGCCCGGCGGCGTGTAGACGATGTAGTCGGCGACGCGGTGCAGCGCCGGCGAGTAGAAGTGGACGGTCTGCAGGCGCCCCGCGTGGGCGTGGGGGAGGAAGGCGACGGTGGAGAAGCCGCGGTGCTGGTAGTAGGACTCCCAGTAGCGGTAGGCCCCGATCAGGCCGACGATCATGAGGGCCGCGGTGGCGAGCGCCACCGCCGGGCGCGGCCGAGGCAGCCTCATCGCGCCTGTCCGATCGCTCCGGGAGGTCGCAGTCGCGCGGCCACGACGTCGGGCAGGCCCTCGCGCACGGCCTCGGCCCACCGGCCGCGCTCGCGGTGGGGGAGATATCCCTCGACCTGCAGCACCCGGGCGATGGCGAGCGGGAGCGCGGCGCGCGACTCGTAGACCAGGTACCGCGGTCGCCACTCGGGCGAGAACTTCTCGTTGAAGCGCACCAGTCGGTCCATCTGGAAGCGGCGGTGCAGGGGCCCGAGGGCCATCCGGGTGAGCGCGCGCGCCACCGGATTGCGGCTCGGCTCGCGGCGGATCAGGTGGGCGAGGCCCGCGTAGTTGAGGCTGACCTCGGCGACACCGCGCTCGCGCGCCTCGGCCAGCGCGCGAGCGACGAGCGCCTCGTTGAGGCCGTTGGGCGTCTCGCCCACACGCTGCATGGTGTCCAGCGACCACGTGTCGCCGCAGGTCACGAAGCGCATGACCCCGCCGAGCTCACCGGCCGGGGAGCGGGCCAGCACGTAGAGGTCATCAGGCCGCAGCTCCGAGGTGAAGCCGCCCATCCCCATGGCGAAGCCGTGCACGCGCGGGTGATCGTCGCGCCATCGTCTGGACACGAGCTCGATCTCTGGTTCCAGCCAGGAGTCGATGTCACGTCCGTCGTGGGCGGAGATCGTCCACCCGCGGCGCGTGACCCGGTGCACCGACTGGCGCAGCTTGCGCACCGCCCGCCCCTCCAGCGTGAACGTGGCGGGATCCACGAACGCCTCCTCGCCAACGCACATCGCGTGCAGGCCGAGCGCGCGGTAGGCCTCCAGGTGCGTCTCGGCCGCGCCCCACAGCACGATCCGCCAGCCGCGACGCCGCGCCTGATCCTGGAAGGTGGACAGCACCGCGCCGGCGGCGCCGTCGGGCGCGATCGGGTCGGCCGAGATCACTGCCGTGCCGCCGATCACGCGATAGGCGAGCACGCCGCGAGCGGCGAACGCGAACGCCTTGTCAGGCCGCAGCACGAACGGCGACAGAGAGTCGGTGCCATACGCCTCGACGATCGCCCGCGCCGCCCGGTACTCGTGCTCCAGATGGCCGTTGGTGGCCGCGGCCGGTCTGACCAGCGAGCGCAGCGCCAGGACCGAGATCCCCGCCGCGCCCGCGCTGAGGATGTCGATGAGGGCGCCCCACTCGCCCGACAGGCGCGGGGCGGAGGCCGCCGTCAGCGAGTGCGTCACCGGGTGATGCAGGACCCGGGCGAGGACATGTCC
>JBAQGP010000856.1:0-12763 GCA_049287845.1 Solirubrobacteraceae bacterium
TCGGTGGAGCCGTCGTCGACGACGATCACCTCCGCCGGCGGCCGGGGGCGCTGCCCAAGGGCGCTCCCCACCGCCTGACCCACCCATGCGTCCCTATTGTGAGCAGCGATGATCACAGCCACTGGAAGCGCTTCGGTGCGTTCAACCATCGGGCAAGCCTAGCTTCGTGCCAAAAGGGCTCACTTCAGAGCGTGATGTCGCCGTCGGCTGCACCGTTGCGATCTTTCCCGCGCCGCCCCAGGAGGTCGACGCCTACCTCTTTCTGCTGCGCCGTGCTCTCGAGGAGGCCGGTGCCCACTGGCTACCGGCCGGGCGCCTCACCCCACGCGGCCTGGCCGGAGGATCCGGGCTGCCAACGGTCGTTCACCTGCACTGGCTCGAATACCTCGCCCCGGCCGACCGCCGCCCGTTGCTGGGAGGACCGAGGACCGCCTGGCGGGCCGTGCGCCTGATGATGGCGCTGGCCGACCTGCGCCGCCGCGGAACCGCCATTGTCTGGACGATTCATAACCTGGCCCCCCACGAGCCCGTCCATCCGTGGATAGAGAAGGTCCTGGCCCGCGGGGTCCTCGCCACCGCCGACCGGGCGATCGTGCATTCCGATCACGCCAAGGAGCTGGTGGCTGAGCGCTTGGGATTTCGAGGCAAGCTCCACACGATCGCTCACGGCAACTATCGGGGCGTCTACCCGCCGGCCACGGCATCGCGCGCGGACCTGCGGCACGCCTACGGCGTGCCGCAGGGCGCGTATGTGTACCTCAGCTTCGGTCAGATACGCGCCTACAAGCGGCTGCCCGAACTGATCGAGGCCTTCCGTGCGCTGCCCGCCCACGACGCGGCGCTGCTGATCGCCGGCGAGCCGCGTGATCTCCAAGAGGCACGTCGAATTCGTGAGCTGGCTGCGAGCGACGGGCGCGTCACACTGGACCTCCGGCGGATTCCCCCCGCCGAGGTCAGCGCGATCCACGGCGTTGCCGACGCGGCGGTGTTTCCCTATCGGGACATGTTCTCCAGCGGCAGCGCAATGCTGGCTCTGTCCTGCTCGCTGCCGATAGTCGTGCCGGCCGACAGCACCGGCACTGAGATCGCGGGCGGATCGGCCGCGGAGCCGATCGTCGCGGGCAGAGTCACCGACGCCCTCCGCGCGGTCCGGCTCGGCGATCAGGCCGGCCGCCGGCGGGCAGCCGGTAAGGTGGCCGACCGCCATGACTGGGGCACCGTCGGGGAGATGACGCTGGATCTGTACCGCTCCGCCCAAAAGGATCGCCGGGCTTGGCGCCGTCGGCGCTTTGCCGGCAGCGAGACAACGAGCGCGTGAGCAATACCAAGCTCCCGGGAACCATCAGTCCTCTGGCCACCGTGGTCTGTCCCCGATTCCCCTATCCCCCGATCGGTGGTGGTGTAAAGCGATCGCTGCGCTTGCTGGAGTGCATTGAGCGCGCCGGACTGCGGGTCCGCGTGTTGACCGACGACCGTCCGCTCCCGGCGGCCATCGACGCGCTTGCCGAGCGCGGATGGAGCACGCACGTGGCGCGGGACAGACGGTACCCCACCGCCGCCCGTGCCCAGCAGCACCTGCTCCGTCTGCCCGGCCCCCGGTCGGCCGACCTGACCAGCCAGCTGAAGCGCGTCACGGCGCCCATCGACGCAATGGTCCAGCTGGAGGGTCCGGTCGCCGCCGCCCAGGTCACCTGGCCTCAGCCGGTGCCCGTGGTGTTCAGCACCCATAACGTCGAGCGTCACCTGACGCGCGCCGCGGCGCGCGCGAAACGCCCCGGCACCGTCAGCTGGCTGCGTGAGCAATATCACGCCCATCGGATGGCCCGCATCGAGATCGGTACCGCCCGGCTCGCCGACGCCGTCATCTGCGTCTCCGATCAGGATGCGGAGGCGTTCCAGCGTCTGTCAAAGCGAGTGATCGTCGCCCCCAACGGCGTTGATGAGCAGTTCTTCGAGCTGACCGAATCCAGTTCCGAATCCGAGGACATCCTGTTCTTCGGGCAGTTCACGTATGAGCCCAATCGAACCGGGTTCAGGCGTTTTCTGCAGGAGGGGTGGCCGACGCTGGCGGCGATACGGCCACGCAGCCGGCTGCTGGTCGCCGGCGAGGGCAGCCGGGAGAACGTGCAGGTCACGCACGAGGCCGAACGGGTCCATGTCCTGGGTCTGGTCAACGACATCGTCGGCACCGTCGCGGGAGCTCGACTCACCGTGGCGCCGATCTGGCGCGGAGGCGGCACCCGCTTGAAGGTGCTCGAGTCCCTGGCGGCGCTGCGCCCCGTCGTCGGGACCTCGCTGGGCGTGTCGGGCATCGGCTTCACACCGGGTCGCCATGGCCTGCTCGGCGAGACTCCGGTCGAGCTGGCCCGGGCTGCGGCCAGCCTGCTCGCCGAACCGTCACGGCTCAGCGCGATGGCGCACGAAGGTCGCTCGCTTGCCCAGCCGTACCGGTGGACGCGCGCGCTGGCGCCGGCGGAGGAGCTCTACCGCGAATACGCATCGGGCCAGAGGTAGCGCTCGTAGAGTGAGCGCAGCTGCCGAGCGCTTGCGGACAGCTCGAACTCCTCCCGGACCCGGCCCCGGGCGGCGCGTCCCAGGGTGGCCCGCAGGTCGATGTCGGTCACCAGTTCGGATAACGCGGCGCTCAGCTCGTCCACGGCTCCGGGCGGGATCAGCCGCCCCGTGATCCGATCCTGGATCAGCTCGGGGATGCCCATCACCTGGCTGGCGACGACGGGCAGCTCCATCGCCATTGCCTCCATGAGCACGATCGGCACGCCTTCGGCAAAGCTCGGCAGGCAGAAGATGTCGGTGGCCCGCAGCACCGCATGAACCTCGTCGGGGCCGACAGAGCCGCGGAACACCACCTCCTCCCCCAGCCCCAGCTCTGCAGCCGTCTGCTCCAGATAGACGCGCTCCGGGCCGTCGCCGACGACCGTGAGCGAGACCGTGTGTCCCTCGGCCCGAAGCCGCGCCAGCGCCTGCAGCAGCAGCGCCTGCCCCTTTTCCGGCACCAGCCGGCCCACGCACGTGATCCGCACGGTGCCATCCGGCGCGGCCGGCGCGGCCGGCGCGGCCGGCGAGAAGCGATCGGTATCCACGCCGCAGTGCACGACGTGGAGCTTGTCCCAGCTTCGGGGCGGCGCCATCGCCATCAGCTGGCTACGGGCGAAGTCGCTGATGCACACCACAAAGCGCGCCTCGGCCACCTTGTCGGGGAGCCCGTGGCCGTGGACGTCGTAGAACTCGGTGGGACCATGCATGGTGAAGCTCCAGCTGAAGCCCGGCCCCCCGAGCCTGGCCGCCAGCAGAGCGACGTCGCTGGCAACATTGGCGAAATGAGCGTGGACGTGCCTCACATCCCGCCGCCGGCAGCGATCCCAGAGCACGACCGCCTCCAGGAAATAAGCGCCATGACGGGCTAGCCCCCGGGACGAGCCCGCGCCCATTGCGATGGCACGGCGCAGCGCGTCACCGTAATGACGCGGCCGGGTGAGTATGCCGGTCAGATGGGCTCGGAGGTGATCTGCGAGCTGCGCCGGGCGCAGCGCATAGGTGGTCTCCCAAGCCTCACGGTCGGCGCGGGTCCGGCATTCGGAGATTGGCTCGCGCCGGATCGCATACGTGTCAATCGCCAGGCCGAGCGCCCTGAGCGCCAAGACCTCGTTCTGGATGAACGTGTGCGAAACGTAGGGGTAGCCGGTGGTTACGTACGCCAGATGGTGGCGGTGATCATGCAAGGGCGTCAACCGTTCGCGCCAGGGCAGAGACGAAATGCTCGGTGGTCCGCTCGCGTTCAACCGTCTGGCGTCCGGCCCGCCCAAGCCGCTCGGCCTGGGCAGAGTCCTCCAGCAGCTCTTCGATCAGCTTGCGCAGTGCCGGAGCATCGCCGGAGCCGACCAGCCGCCCGTCGACCCTATCGTCGACGTAGCCCTCCAGGCCGGGAGTCGCGGTGACGATCGTCGGACGCGCGCAGGCCATCGCCTCCAGCAAGCTGTTGACCCCGGCCGCATAGTCGGTGCCGGCCGTGAGCGGGACCACCACGACCGCCGCTCCCTGGTAGAGCTCGCGCAGCTCCCGATAGCTCAGGCCGCTTTTCATCTCGACGTGCGCGGGCAGCGACAGGGAAGCCAGCGACCGGTGCGACCAGGCACTACCAGGAACGATAATGCACCGCGTACGCAGCGGTCTGACGGCCTCGATCAGCGTTTCGTAGTCTCGCTGCTCGCGTCCGACGCTGAGCACGTACCCCGGCGCCCGCGCAGAATCGGCTGCCGCGAAGAAGTCAGCGTCAACCTTGTCGAAGATGAAGCGAGCCCGCGCGGAGGACAGGCCAGCCTCCTCACGCAGATAGCGCTCCTGGGATCTGGCGAACACCAGAACCACGTCGGCCCTCTCCAGCCATCCCGTCCACCGGGCCAGCTGGCGCTTGCTCGGCGACGTCAGCAGATGGGCGACCACGACGTGGGGAGCATGGGGGCGCAGCAGAGACAGCGGGATGCCGACTCGCTCAGACAGCGAGAGGCAGGCCGAGGCTTCGGTTCGCCGGGCGCGGACCGCCTGACTGAGGTCAAGCCGGACCCGGTGCTCCACGGCGCCCATGGGAGCCGAGCCGGCGCCCGGAAACGACAGCTGCGCGCCCAAAGTCTCGGCCAGCAGCTCAAAGTCGCTGCGCGGGCGGTCGCTTCCCGCCCGGCCGGCGGGTGCTTGACTGGAGGTGAGGATCAGCGGCGCTCGTGCGGGCACCGGGCATAGGCTAACTTCCTGTTCGCGGTCGAGGCCGCCCGCGACAGTGCCCGCAAACCCGTGAACATCGCTCTACTCGATCCGGCGGCGTTCACGCTGGTGTATGACCACGCGCTCGCCCAAGCGCTGGCCGACCAAGGATGCTCGGTCGACCTGCTCACCAGCCATTATCCGTTCGCCGCGATGCCGGCCGAGCGAGGCTACGGCGTCCGTCTCTCTTTCACCAACCACCCGCAGTTAGCCCGATCAAAGGTGGCCTCCCTCGGGCGTCGCCTCGGCAGGCACACGCGCGAGATGGTGAGGATCGGAAAGCTGGCGGACCGCTATGACCTGCTGCATTTCCAGTGGTTTGCCATCCCACTGATCGACAACCTCATCCGCCTGCCCAGACGACCGATTGTCTTCACCCCTCACGACGTGGTACGCCGCGAGACCACCTCGCTTCAGCATCGGGCCCAGCTGGGGCTGTGCCACCGTGCCGATGCAATCATCACCCACTACCAGCGGGGACGTGAACGGCTGATCGAATCCGGCATCGCGGCGGATAGGATCCGCGTGATCCCAATTGGAGCTTACGAGCACCTCGCCTCCCAGCCCTACGAAGAGCCGCTCGAGGAAGCGCTGAGGGCCTGGGAGGGCCCCGTCGTGCTCTTCTTCGGGGTCCTCCGCCCCAACAAGGGTCTCGAGGTGCTGCTGGAGGCGTGGCGAGGTATCACGAACGCCGAGCTGTGGATCGTGGGAGCACCCAACATGGATGTGCGCTCGCTGGTGGCGGCCGCGCCGCCAAATGTGCGGTTTGTCTCGCGCTGGGTCAACGAATCCGAGCTGCCGACCTTCTTCCGGCGGGCTGACCTGGTGGTGCTGCCCTACACCGACATTGATCAGTCCGGGGTCGCCCTGACGGCATTGGCTTTCGGAAAGCCGCTGCTACTCAGCGATGTCGGGGGTTTTCCCGACATCGCAGGTGAGGGTGCCGCTGCCATGGTGGCGGCCGGCGACCCCGGGGCTCTGCACGACGCGATGGCCCGGCTGCTCGCCGACCCCGAAGCCCGTGAGCGCCTGGCCAACGGCGCTACCGCCGGTGCCAAGGGACCCTTCTCGTGGGCGCGGATCGCCGAGCAGACGATCGCGGTTTACCGGGAAGTGCTCGCCGGTCCCTGAGACTTTCGCGATCCGGCGACGCGCGACGTCACGCGGCCGGCGGAGGTCAGCCTCCAAACGATCACTGATGACGACATCCACGAACCCGAAGGCAGCGTGCGGCGTAGCTCCGGTGATCATCGGCGAGGAAGTGCGTATCGGCTCGCACCGCATCGTGCTGAGGCCGCGGCTATCGTTGCGTGCGCGGTAGTCACCAAGGATCTACCCCCATGCTCTAGCGGTAGGAAACACGGTGCGTGATTGGAACTGACGGCGATGGCGTGCCGAGCGCCGACCGGGGGCTTTCCCCCTCAGGTAGAAGTGCGGGCGCAACTCTCACAGCGGCGGCGACTCAACAACCTCAAGTTCAAATCGCAACAGCCATGCCGGGAGAATCCACGCCAGCCGGCGTTCGTAGAATTCGGGATGCCGAGAAGCGACACGGCTAAGGATGCGATCGTGCGGCCTGCGATGAAACTCCAGCTTACGTTGTACGGTCCGAAAGCGTACCCGGGTGTAGTAAGAGTGAAGGTGCTCACCCGTGAAGTAGTCAAAGCTCATCAGGCTTAGATGGTGTGCGTGCGTTGGATCGGTGTAGGAGTTGTTGGAGGAGAAGTGAGGGACTACGATGTGTACCCGGGCGCCGGGTCGGCATATCCGATGGATCTCTTCCATCGAGGCCACCATGTCTGGTACATGCTCCAGTACGTCTATGGCATGTACCTCATCGAAGCGGTTATCGGGGAATGGCCAAGGAAACTCCCGGATGTCATGGACGATGTCGGGGTCAGTGTCGCTCGTGATGTCCAGGTTCACGGCGCCTGGATAGGGACGGGCACCTGATCCGATGTTGAGGGCTGTCAGACCGGATAAGTACTCGGCGGTTCGCATCTGCGCAAGCCTATCTTGTGATCGAGCAGGCCGTGTCCGCAGCCAATTGCGGACTGTTCTGACCACGCCATTTGGTTCGCGGAGAGCGCGCCATTCGGACTTCACGTAGCGTGGACGAAGCGGCGCTGCACTCGCCGCGCGATACGGGCGGAGTCAAGGAACGCCTGGCGCCCGAGCGCGAACAGCAGCGCGATATAGATCGCCTCCCCCGCGGCGACGGACGTCACCAGGGACCCCACGTTTGCTCCCAGAGCCGAGGCCACCAGCCAGGTGCCGACTCCCGCCACCCCGCTCGCGACGGCGGGGGCGAGCATCTGGCCCAGCACGCCGATCGACCATCCGCGGTGAAGCTCACGGCTCAGGATCAGCATGTCCGCGAGCGCCGCCGCGAGCGCACCGATACCGAGGCCGGTGACTCCGATCACGCTCAGCAACGGAAGTCCGACGACGCCCAAAGTGATGCCGTCTATCACCGACATGCGCATCAACAGCCCGGCGCGGTCCTGTGCCATCAGGTACCCGACCAGTATCGAAGTCAGCGGGCCGGTGATCAGCACCGCGGCCGCCGCCAGAGGGATGACGTTGATTGCACCCCGCCAGGCGGCGCCGAACAACACCGGAATCAACGCTGGGGCACTGCCACCCAGTGGCACCACGAGGAGGCCGACCATGATCGTGGCCATGCTCACCGCCCGCTGGATTATCGGGCCGGGGGCTCTGCCCACTTCCTTGAGCCGTGACATCGCTGGATACGAGACTCGCCACAGCGATTCCAGCAGAACGCCCACCACCAGGGTGAGCCGGTAAACGATCGTCCACACGCCTATCGCCGTCAGCCCGCCGACGGCCGCGACGGCGACGCTTAGTCCTTGGTCGCGCAAGAGTGTGATGGCTGAGAAGGCCTGGAACTTAGCACCGAACTTCAGTAGCGGCCTCACGCGAGACCAGGACAGGAGCGGCGCAATGAACCCGTGAGGCCCGCGCAGACCCAGCAACACGTAGCCGACCAAAGCTCGGACGACCTGAGCGCTGGCCACGCCCCACACTCCTGCCCCGAGGAGGACAGCGACCACTGCCCAGGCGTTCCAGACAATCGTCTCCACGATCTCGGTCTGAAGGACCAGCCGGTACTCCATCTCGCGCTCCAGCACGATCGCGTTCGGCAGGCGCCCCGTGTCCAACACCAGTGACCACACCATCACGGCCGCCAGCGCGCCCGTCTCTCCCAGTGGCACTCCGATCGCGGTGGCCAGCACCGCCACCACCACAGTCACCACCAGCTGAAAGCCGTAGATCGCCTGCAGCGTTGGTCGCTCAATCTTGCCCGGCTCTCGGATCAGTGCAGAGGCGAGCCCACCACTGGCCAGGAAGTCGCCGATGTTGACGATCGTCATCCCGATCGCAACCATTCCGAAGTCCCGGGGCAGCAACACGCGGGCAAGCACAACGTTGCCCAGAAATCCGACGCCTCGAACCGCGAGTCCGCGGAGCATGATCGTCACCGCGCTGTGCGTGGCGCGGCGGCTTATCTCGTCATAGGAAAGCGGTTCCGTCATTACGGGCGAAAACTGACGTCGCCGCGGATTGGAGGCACTCTTTTTGGCAAGAATGGCTGGCAGCCGCCCAAGAGCACCCGGAGAGTCTCTCGGACGCGCGTGGCTTGGCGTACGGGCGTGGCTAGGGTTCGGCAGGAGCTACGAGGGACGAATCAGGTTACCGCAACGCCGAATGACGGCTTCATGACCCACCGATGTCGTGGCGCCTAGAATATCTCCCGATGACCCGAACTATTGCTGGCTGCCTCGACCAGCTCACGATCACCGCGCCGCAGGCATGAGCCGTGAGGCTTTTGAAGAGGTTTACCGCGACGGCCGCTGGGGCTTCGGTTCCGGCCACGGATCGATCCCCCGCGCCACGAGCGATTATCGCGGCTTTTTGGAGGAGTTCGTTCGCGCCAACAAGGTCAGGCGCATAATTGACTACGGCTGTGGTGACTGGCAGCTCGGCAGGCTCATTGACTGGCAGGGAGCGACGTACACAGGTGTCGACATCGTCCCTCATCTCGTCGAACGAAACCGGCGCGAGTTCTCCCGTCCTGGGGTCAGCTTCATTGTGACCCCCGACGACCCCGGGGATCTCCCCGCTGGTGACCTCCTCCTCTGCAAAGACGTTCTTCAGCATCTTCCGAACTCCGACATCCAGGCATTTCTCGACCAGGTAACGCCGCGTTTCCCGATGTCGTTGGTAACAAACGACACGACCACTGATCCAGCGGAGCTGAACCTGGACATTCCCGCCGGGAATTGGCGCCCTGTCGACATACGCGAGGCACCCTTCGGCGCCGACGCTGTGGTCATCAAGTCCTTGGTCATGCCCCGAGTTCGCGCGCGCTCTTGGCGACTGCGCGGTCAGTTCAATGCCAGCACCAAGCCGATCATGCTGCTTCGCGGCGCCGGGACTGCGGCGGGCTGATCGTCGCGTGACTTATGTGCTGCACGTATCTCCGGCAATGTTTGGAGCAGGCGGCTACTGGGGTGGCGGTGAGAGGTACCCGCTCGAGCTGGCCAGAGCGCAGGCGCACTTCGTGCCGACGCGCTTGGTCAGCTTCGGCGACAGGAGCCGCCGCTACCGACTTGAGTCGCTGGAGATACATGTGCTCCCTCTACGAACGAGATTCAAGGGCAGTCGGCTGAATCCGCTATCTGAACTGCTTGCCCTGGAGGTCGCCGATACGCAGGTGATCCACATGCATCAGGTGAGCACGGCTTTGACCGACGTCATGACAATGCTGGGGACCGGGATGGGCAAGCGGCTGTTCGTCACCGATCACGGCGGGTCAGCGCCGACCTTCCGTAGGATTCTCGACACTCGCCGGTTTATGTCGGGGCACCTGGCGGTGAGCCGATTCGCCGCCAGCATGAACCCCGAGTTCGCCGGCCGAACACACGTGATCTACGGCGGAGCAGACGTGGGACGGTTCAAGCCCGGTCTGGAGCCCCGGCGCAAGACGATCGTGTACGTCGGCCGAGTCATGCCACACAAGGGCATCCACGATCTCATCGACGCCATCGAGCCGGATATGCCGTTGGAGATCTACGGTCGGACCTACGACGAACCCTACCGGCAGGCCCTCGATGAGCGAGCAGCGGGCAAAAGTGTGCGTTTCTTCGGATCGGCTTCCGACGAGGACGTCGTCCGCGCCCTTCAGACCGCCTGGGTTGCCGTGCTCCCGTCAGTTCACCAGAGCGAGTTCGGCGGCCCGTACCCGAAGCCCGAGCTGCTCGGGCTTACGCTGATCGAAGCTATGGCGTGCGCTACGCCCGTGGTGGCAAGCTCGGTGACCTCCCTTCCCGAAGTGGTCGCCGACGGCTCTACAGGCTTCATCTTTGAGGCTGGCGATTCCATGGCGTTGCGCGATCGGCTGCGACGTCTTTGGAACGACGACGCGTTGTGGGAGCGCATGTCAGCGGCCGCCCTGGCCCGCGCCCACGGTCTTTTCACATGGGAGCAGACGGCACTTCGTGCCCTGGAGGCTTACGTGGAGGCGCGACGCTGATCCTGCCCGCGGCCTGCCGTCCTGCTGAGCACGCCGGCCAGGCCTTCAGCGAACAGTCGCGCGTTCCAGTGGTCTGACGCCCACTCCCGGCCTCGTCTCCCCATCGCGGCCAAGTGGGCCGGGTCGGACATAGCTACGGCGAGCAGCTCGCTCCACCGTGACTCATCCCCGGGATCGACCCACCATCCACAGCCGATCGCCTCGATGTCGATGTCGAAGTACGGGGCGCGGGTGACGATCACCGGCTTCCCGCAGCCGATGGCATCAGCCAGCTCGGTGAGACCGTGCAACGGATAGCGCTCGCTGAGCGGAATCGCAACCAGAGCCGCGCGTTGCAGGTCGGTCAATGTGTGATCGTACGTGAATGGGCGTCCTGGCACGCCCCCCGGGGCCACGGCGGGCACCACGTCAACGTTGGCGGGGACCGGCGTTTGACTCCCCAGGACGCCTCGGTCGCCGTAGACGCGCCCGGGGTGCCCGGTGGCAGCCAGAGCCCGGATCAACATCGGCATATCCCGTCCGGTCTTACCGGTGGCCACAACCCCCGCCGTGGCGTCGGTGGTGAGGCTTGGCCGAAAACCTGAGAAGTCGAGATCGGGCCCCCAGGGCAGAACGCTCACGCGCGTGGTGGTGATTCCCGAATCGATCAGCGACTGACGAGTCATCTCGCACAGCGCAATGATGTGGTCAAAGCCGCGGATGGCTGTCGTGGCCAGGGAGCCATAGGCACTCTTACCGTGGATCACGCCGACCACCGGCACCGGCAGTGCATGGAAGCGGCGGAGTAGGGCCAGAGCGGCCAGGTCCTGCGCCTGTGCTCCATAGATCACCGCCCCGGGACGACTCTTCCCCACGGCGGCCAACTGCTGCTCCAGATTCCCAAGCCGATGGCGCGTACGTCCGTTGACCTTAGGCCATATCCCGGTATCCGACAGGGGGAGGTCCACGACGGGGAACCTCGGACCGAGGCCCGCGGTTCCGTACAGATGGTGGGCCGGGTAGCTGCCCGCGCGCCAGCCGGCGCGAGCGAGCGCCATGTTGTAGTTGTTGGCGAAGAGAACGCGCACCGAGGGCCCTAACATAGGGCAGCGCTCTTGCCGCGCGCCCTCTCCTTATGCAGCTATTTGCCCTTTCCCGTCACGTCGGGGGGTCGCAAGCGTCACGTGCGGCTTCTTCAGGCGATGCAGGCCGCCGGGGCCTCACCCTATCTGCTTACAGAGGACTCAGCTCCCGAAGGTGAGGACGAGGCGAGGTCCATGGGCTGGGAGGTGGAGGTGTACCCCCGGCCATTTCCTACGCCGCGATTGCGTGCGCGTCAGCACCTTCGGCGTTACGTGGTCCCGCACAATCCGGGTCTGTGGCGACGGGCTGCCGAACTCGCTTCTGGCTCGGCGTTTGCTCAGCTGGAGGAGATCGGCGCGGCGCAATACGTACGAGCCGTCGCCGGACGGACCCCGTTGGCGGTGTCATTGCATAACGTCGACTCGGAGGTCATGGCGGCAGACGTGGAGCACCTAGGTCACCGCGATCGGATCCGCCATCGATACTACTTGAGCCGGATGGTCGCCACCGAGAAACGGGCGGTGCGAGCAGCAGACTTGGTCCTGTGCGTTTCCGACCACGACCAGTCCCACTTCCAAGCGATCGGCGGTCACAACTGCGTGGTGGCGGCGAATGGAGTCGACGATGCCCTATTCGACGTCCCGCTGCCGTTGCCCAACGCGAAGGTCGCCTTCTTCTTCGGTCAGTTCGGCTGGAGGCCCAACGCCGACGGTGCTCTGCGGTTTATCCGCGAAGTCTGGCCCATCGTCGCAGCCGCCGAGCCCGAGGCTA
Source organism: Solirubrobacteraceae bacterium (assembly GCA_049287845.1). Lineage (GTDB taxonomy): Bacteria > Actinomycetota > Thermoleophilia > Solirubrobacterales > Solirubrobacteraceae > Palsa-465. Next base: position 12,167 of record JBAQGP010000856.1, read on the forward strand.
GGCTGCGAATCTCGGGACCAGGATCCGCTGAAGCGCTGGCGTCGGTAGCCGCAAGCCATCCGCGTGTGGAAGTGCTCGGCTTCGTACCGAAGCTGACCGACCAGCTAGCCGCTTGCCGCCTCGTGGTGGCTCCCCTGTGGGCCGGCGGAGGCACCCGAATCAAGGTCCTGGAGGCGCTGGCCGCCGGGCGACCGGTCGTGGGGACGCCGCTGGGAGTGGAGCGCTTGGGTTTCATCTCCGGACTGCACGGCCTGAGCGCCGAGTCAAGCCACGAGCTTGCCGCGGCCACCGTGCGGGTACTCCGGGAGGACGAATTTGCCAACCGCTGTGGGCTGGCCGCGCGCGGCCTGGCCCGAGGGTTTCGGTGGAGCTTCACGACCAGGCCGGCGCGAACCGCCTATCAGGACTGGATAAACGTCGCGAACGCCCATCATGTCCGCCGCGGGGACCGACGCCTTCGCGGAGCGCGCTCATCGTCTTGGTGAGCATTGTCTGATCGCTCGTCCTGCCGTCAGCTCGCTGCGGTCGGCCATCTCGCCGCCAGAATCCGCAAGGTCCGCTCGATCGCCTGGGCTCCTCTCCTCGCTGCCCGTTCGG
>JBAQGP010000857.1:0-11184 GCA_049287845.1 Solirubrobacteraceae bacterium
CGGTAGACGTAGGCCCGGCTGGTGGCGTCGCGCCGCGCGTCGAAGCCGTCCGCCGCGGCCACGCACTCGATCACCGCCACGTCATAGGGCAGCAGCGCGTTGACGGCATCAGCGTGGACGGGCTCACCCGCGTAGCTGGCCACCTGGCCGATCGCGTGCACGCCGGCGTCGGTGCGCCCGGCGACGGTCAGCGCCACGCTGTCGCGCCGCGTCACGACGCACACCGCCCGTTCCAGCTCCCCTTGCACGGTGCGCAGACCGGGCTGGCGCGCCCAGCCGAAGAACTCCGTTCCGTCGTATTCGACGAGCAGGCGAGCGACCGCGCCCGCGCTGGCGTTGACCGGCAAGGGCCTCGGCCCTAGACCAGCTCCAGCAACACCATCTCGGTCGAATCCGACCGCCGCGGCCCCAGCTTGAGGATCCGCGTGTAGCCGCCCGGCCGCTCGGTGTAGCGCGGAGCGATCTCCTCAAAGAGCTTGTAGACCGTGAACTTGTCCTGACCGAGCGCCGACAGCGCCTGACGGCGGGCGTGCAGATCGCCGCGCTTGGCGAGCGTGATCAGCTTCTCCACCTCGGGCTTGACCGCCTTGGCCTTCGCCTCGGTGGTCTGGATGCGCTCGTGCTCGATCACCTCTTTGGAGAGGTTCATCAGGAGCGCCTTGCGGTGCGAGGCGCTGCGGCTGAGCTGGTATCGCTGTCGCTGGTGTCTCATGGCGTGCGGGCGATGTTAGTCGTTACGCAGCCCGAGACCGCGAGCGTGCAGGGTCTCGATCACCTCGTCGATGGACTTCTTGCCGAAGTTGGGGATGGCGTTGAGCTCCCCCTCGGTCTTGGAGACGAGGTCGCCGACAGTCTGGATGCCGGCCCGCTTGAGGCAGTTGTAGGAACGCACACCCAGCTCCAGCTCCTCGATGAGGATGTCGTCCATGGCGTTGGGCGGCCGCGAGTTCGCGCCCACCTGGGTCCCACCGACCAGCCCGGGGTCGAGCGCGCCGGGGGCGCCGACGTCGCGCAGCTCGACGACGCGATCGGCGTCGGTGAAGATCGCCAGCTGGGAGATGAGGATCTCCGCCGCCTCGCGCAGCGCGGCGTGCGGATCAATGGATCCGTCGGTCTCGATGTCCAGCGTGAGCTTGTCGAAGTCGGTCTTCTGGCCGACACGGGCCTGCTCGACGTTGTACGCCACACGGCGCACCGGTGAGAAGATCGAGTCGATGGGGATCACCCCGATCGGCTGATCGGGTGACTTGTTCTCCTCCGCGGGGCGGTAGCCACGCCCGCGGCCGATGGTCAGGTAGACCTCGAGCTTGGTCTTCTTCTCCAGCGTGGCGATGTGGGCGTCGGGGTTGAGGATCTCGACGCCGGAGGGCAGATCGATGTCCTTGGCGGTGATCTCACCCGGGCCGGTGACCACCAGCGGCGCCTCGATCTCCGTGGCGTCGGAGTGCATCCGGCACACGATGCCCTTGAGGTTCAGAACGATGTCGGTGACGTCCTCCTTGACACCGCGAATCGTCGAGAACTCGTGGGCCACGCCCTCGATCCGGACGCTGGTGACCGCCGCGCCGGCGAGCGACGAGAGCAGCACGCGTCGCAGCGAGTTACCGAAGGTGTAGCCGAAGCCCCGGTCCAGAGGTTCGATCGTAAACGAACCGCGAGTGTCATCGACCGACTCGCTGGAGATTCGGGGCACTTGGAAATCGAGCATCAGATGTCCTAACTTCGTGGGTTCTGACCGCCTGGGAGGCGGCGTTCAGCACCGTCGGGTCGTCCGTCCCGGCGGCGTTCAAGAGTCGGTTACTTCGAGTACAGCTCGACGATGAGCTGCTCTGCCACCGGCGCCGCGATCTCTCGCCGCTCCGGCTTGCGCAATACCTTGGCCGTCAGCGAATCGTGATCCGCCTGCAGCCACGCCGGAACCTGCCCGGTCAGCTCGGTCGCGTCGCGGATGACCTGCCCCGCTGTCGACTTCTGGTGGATTGCGATCACGTCGTTGTCGCGCAACTGATAGCTGGGGATGTTCACCCGGCGACCATTCACGGTCCAATGGCCGTGGAGGATCAGCTGCCGCGCCTGACGGCGCGACGCCGCAAAGCCGAGGCGCACCAAGACATTGTCGAAGCGGCACTCGAGCATCCGCAGAAGGTTCTCGCCGGTGACGCCCGCCTGGCGGCTGGCCTTGCCGTAGTAGATGGCGAACTGCTTCTCCAGCACGCCGTAGTAGCGCTTGGCCTTCTGCTTCTCACGCAGCTGCACGCGGTACTCGCTCTGCTTCTGGCGTCCGCGGCCGTGGTCACCCGGCGGATAGGAGCGGCGCTCGACACCGCACTTGTCGGTCAGGCAGCGCTCCCCCTTGAGGAACAGCTTCTGCCCCTCCCGGCGGCACTGCTTGCACTGTGGACCTGTGTCTCGAGCCATGTCAGACGCGCCTGCGCTTTCGGGGTCGGCAGCCGTTGTGCGCCTGTGGGGTGACGTCCTTGACGCCGGTCACCTCCAGGCCCGCGGCCTGCAACGATCGAATCGCCGTCTCGCGCCCGGATCCGGGGCCCTTCACGAACACCTCGACCTTCTGGAGGCCGTGCTCGATCCCCTTGCGGGCGGCGGCGTCGGCGGTCACCTGCGCCGCGAACGGGGTCGACTTGCGGCTGCCCTTGAACCCGGCGCCGCCGGCGGACTCCCACGCAATGACATTCCCTTCGCGGTCGGTGAGCGAGACGATCGTGTTGTTGAACGAAGTCTTGATGTGCGCCTGCCCGACCGGGATGTTCTTGCGCACGCGGCGACGGCCGCGCTGAGGTCTGCGGGGGGCTGGACTCACTTCTTGCCGGCTTTCTTCTTGCCGGCCACCTGCATGCGCTTGGGACCCTTGCGCGTGCGGGCGTTGGTCTTGGTGTTCTGGCCGCGCACGGGCAGCCCGCGACGATGGCGCAATCCCCGATAGCTGCCGATCTCCTGCAGCCGCTTGATGCTCTGGGAGCGCTCGCGACGCAGGTCGCCCTCGACGGTGACGTCGTTGTCGATGAGATCGCGCAGCTGCACGACCTCTTCCTCGGTGAGATCGCGGACCTTACGGTCGGGTTCGACGCCGACCTTGGCCAGGAGCTCATTGGAGGTCGAGCGGCCGATCCCGTAGATGTATGTCAGGCCGATCTCGACCCGCTTGTTGAGGGGGATGTTGACCCCTGAAATTCGCGCCATGAGGGAGCTTCCTTACCTGAGCGAGGGTTAGCCCTGCCGCTGCTTGTGCCGGGGGTTGGGACAGATCACCAGCACACGCCCGTGACGGCGGACGATCTTGCACTTCTCACACATTGGCTTGACCGACGGTCGTACCTTCACGCTGATCGCTCTCAGAATTCGCGGACAAAGTTCCTTTTGATCCTCGGCCCGGCTCTGGCGACCGCTGCGGTCGCCGCTACCGCGCCGAAGAGGCGCCACGCAGCGTTAAATCGTCGCGCTGCAGGCGCACCGGGGGATGTTAGCAGGGGTGTCTGGACTCCCGCCGACCGGTGTGCTAGGCACGGGAGGCGCTAGGCGACGGCCCGGCCGGCGCCGACTTCGTGCCATGGGGTGAGCACGCGGGGACCGTTGGCCGTGATGGCGATCGTGAACTCGAAGTGAGCCGCGAGCGAGCCGTCCTGGGAGAAGATCGACCAGTGGTCGTCGGCGACTCGGACCGCGTGGCGGCCCGCGGTCACCATCGGCTCGACCGCCAGCACCATCCCCTCCTCCAGCGGGATCCCGGTGCCGGGCTGCCCGTAGTTGGGGATCTGGGGCTCCTCGTGCATGTCGCGGCCGATGCCGTGGCCGACCAGCGAGCGCACGACCGAGAGGCCGGCAGCCTCGACGTGCTCCTGCACGGCGTGACCGATGTCCCCGAGTCGGTTGCCCGCCACGCACGCCGGGACCGCCACCATGAGCGACTCCTCGGTGATGTCCAGCAGCTTCTGCGCCACCGGGCTGATCGGCCCCACCGGGAAGGTTCGTGCGGCGTCGGCGACCCAGCCGTCGAGCACGACGCCGATGTCCACGGACAGGATGTCGCCCTTGGCCAGTCTGTAGGGCCCGGGGATGCCGTGGACGATCATCGAGTTGGGCGAGGCGCAGATCGACCCGGGGAAGCCGCGATAGCCCTTGAACGCCGGCGTGGCGCCCTGGGAGCGGATGAAGCGTTCGGCGGCCTGGTCGAGCTCCTTGGTGGTGACCCCCGGGCGGATCTTTGCCGCCAGGAGGTTCATCGTGCGCACGAGGACCGCGCCTGCGGCCGCCATGCGGTCGATCTCCTCGGGGGTCTTCTTGATGATCATCTCAGCCGTCCTAAGTTCCGAAACGATGCTAGCTGAGCGACCCTCGAGGATCGCGGTCGCCGCCGCCCGGATTAGACGTCCTCCTCGAGGCGCAGCGTGGCGATCACCGCGCGGATGTGGCCATGGACATCCGACGGCTCACGTGTGCCGTCGACGCGGCGCATCAGGCCCAGCTTGTCGTAGTAGTCGACCAACGGCTTGGTCTTCTCGTGGTAGACGCGCAGCCGGTTCTCGATCACCGCGGGCTTGTCGTCATCGCGCTGCACCAGCCGCGAGCCGTCCTGGTCGCAGACCCCGTCGTGCTTGGGCGGGTCGAACTCGACGTGATAGCTGTGGCCGGACTTCACGCACATCCGCCGTCCCGAGAGGCGGCGGATCACCTCCTCGTCAGGCACGTCGATGAGCAGTGCCGCGGTCACGCGCCGACCCAGCTCAGACAGTTGCTTCTCCAGGGCCTGAGCCTGCTCGATGGTGCGGGGAAAGCCGTCGAGGATGAACCCGTCCTGGGCGTCGTCCTGGCTGAGACGATCAGCGGCCATCGCCACGATCAGGCCGTCAGGGACCAGGTCCCCGGCGTCCATGTACGCCTTGGCCTGCTTGCCCAGATCGGTCTCCTCCTTGACGTTGGAGCGCAGCATGTCGCCGGTGGCGATGTAGGGAAGCTCGAAGTCCTTGCGCAGACGCTCGGCCTGCGTGCCCTTGCCCGCACCCGGCGGACCGAAAAGAATGAGATTGAGCTCCTGAGCCACGCGCGCACTCTATCGGTAGGCCGCCCCAGGAGGCCGGGACGGTCATTGCCGCGCGCCGAGGGCCGGCGTCATTCAGGCCACCAGGCCGACCGCACGCCGCCCGCCCGAGAGCCTTACTTCAAGAAGCCCTCGTAGTTGCGCATCATCATCTGGGCCTCGAGCTGCTTCATCGTGTCCAGAGCCACTCCGATCACGATGAGGATCGACGTGCCGCCGAACGCGAAGTTCGCGCTGGTCTGATTGATGAGGATCGTCGGCAGAGCCGCGATCGCCGCCAGGAACAGCGCGCCGGGGAAGGTGAGCCGGGCGAGGATGCGATCCAGGAACTCGGCCGTTGGCCGGCCGGGTCTCACCCCCGGAATGAACCCCCCATACTTCCGCAGGTTGTCGGCCTGGTCGACCGGATTGAACGTGACCGCCGTGTAGAAGTAGGTGAAGAGGACGATCAGGACGCATTCGCCCGCCACGTAGTGCCAGCCACCGGGCGCGAAGAAGTTGTAGAGGTCGGTGCCGAAGCCGGTGCGGTTCTGACCGACGAGCTGGCCGATCGTCGGCGGGATCGCCATCACGCTGGCCGCGAAAATGACCGGGATGACCCCGGCCATGTTGACCTTGAGCGGCAGGTAGGTCTGCCCGCCCTGGGTCATGCGCCGTCCGACGACTCGCTTGGCGTATTGCACCGGGATCCGCCGCTGCCCTTCCTGGACGAAGACCACCGCCGCCACGACGCCGATGGCGATGAACGGCATGATCACGCGGAACACCTGATCGGGGTTGTTCCACCACGCGCTGATCCCGGACGGGATGCGCGACACGATCGACGCGAAGATGAGCAGGGAGATGCCGTTGCCGATCCCGCGCTGGGTGACGAGCTCACCCATCCACATCAGCAGCACGGTGCCCGCGGTGAGCGAGATGACGATGAGGAACACCTTGAACAGGGTGAAGTTCGGGATGAGCGTCTCGTTGGCGCTCTTCTCGAAGCTGCGGAACAGAAAGACGTAGCCGATCGACTGGGCGAACGCCAGGCCGACGGTGAGGTAGCGCGTGTACTGGGTGATCCGCGCCTGGCCAACCTCGCCCTCCTTGGACAGCTTCTCCAGCGAGGGAACGACGACCTGCAGCAGCTGCAGGATGATCGAGGCCGTGATGTACGGCATGATCCCCAGGGCGAAGAGGGCGATGCGGCCCAGACCGCCGCCGCTGAACAGGTTCAGCAGGCCCAGGATGCTGTTGCCGCTCAGGTTCTTCTGGAGCGCACTCACCGCGCTGGAGCTGATGCCCGGCGCCGGGATGTGAGCGCCAAGGCGGTAGAGCGCGAGGATCCCCGCGGTGAACAGGATCTTCTTGCGGATCTCCGCGACCCTGAGCCCTCCGAGGATCGTGGCGATCAACTCAGGTCCCTCAGCTTTCGATGACCTGGCAGGTACCGCCGGCCGCTTCGATGCGCTCCCGGGCGGCCTTGGAGAAGGCGTGGGCGTGAACCGTGAGCGCGATCGTGATCTCGCCCTTGGCCAGGATCTTGACCGGCACGCCCTTGCGCGTGCCCAGGCCCTTGCCCTGCATCGCGTCCAGCGTCGCGGCGTCGCCGGCGGCGAAGCGCGCCTCGAGGTCGAGCAGGTTGACCGGCTGGGTATGGGTCCGGAAGGGCTCGAACGGCATCGACTTCTTCATGTGCGGCCCGCGCAGCTTGCGCATGCGCATGTGGATCGGCATCTGGCCGCCCTCGAAGCGGGCGCGCTGCTTGGCGCCCGAGCGCGAGCCGTAGCCCTTCTGGCCACGGCCGGAGGTCTTGCCGGTTCCCGACCCCTCGCCGCGGCCGACCCGCTTGCGCGGGCGACGCGAGCCGGGGGCGGGCTTGAGGTTGTGCAGCCCGATCCGCTCGGGGACTTCCCGCTCGTCAGAGACGCTCATCAGTCCTGAACCGCGACGAGGTGGGCGACCTTGGCGATCATGCCGCGGATCTGCGGGGTGTCGTTGACCTCGACGCTCTGGCCGATGCGGCGCAGGCCGAGCGAGCGCAGCGTGTCGAGCTGGCGTTGGTCGCAACCGTTACGGCTCTTGCGCTGGGTGAGCGTCACCGTGTTCACGTGCACCTCCACTCGCCAACCGGGCTCGTCTTCATGTCGGGCGCGTGAATCATCCCGCTGCGGTGGCTTCCTCGGTCTCGGCCCCACCGGCGGGCGCGATGGCCGCTCCGTTGGCGGCCGCACCAGCGGGCTCCGTGGCCTCGCCGTTGCCGGCCGGGCTCTCGGGGCGAGCGGTCTCCGTCTGGGTGGTCAGCCCGAGCACCTGGTTGATCGACAACCCCCGCAGCTCGGCGACCTCATAGGGCGTCCGCAGCGACTCCAGCCCCGCCATCGTCGCCTTGACGAGGTTGATGGGGTTCTGGGAGCCGAGGCTCTTGGAGAGGATGTCGTGGATGCCGGCGAGCTCGAGCACGGCGCGGACGCCGCCGCCGGCGATGACACCGGTACCGGGGGCCGCCGGCTTGAGGAACACCCGGCCTGCCCCGAAGATCCCGGTGGTCTGGTGCGTGATCGTGTTGCCGTGCTTGGGCACGCGATAGAGGTTCTTCTTGGCGCGCTCGACGCCCTTCTGGATGGCGACGGGGACCTCGTTGGCCTTCCCATAGCCGATCCCGACGACGTCGCGCTCATCGCCCACCACGACCAGCGCGGTGAATGAGAAGCGGCGGCCGCCCTTGACGACCTTGGCGACGCGGTTGATCTCCACCACGCGCTCCTGCAGGTCGAGACCGGCGGCTGAAACTGAGCGATCGGTTGCCATGGCTTGGTCTGAGAGTAGCGGCTCGCCCTGGGCTTAGAGCCGCAGGCCGCCCTCCCGCGCCCCCTCCGCCAGCGCCTTGACCCGACCGTGGTACTGGTAGCCACCGCGATCGAACACGGCGTTCTCGACACCCGCCGCCTTGGCGCGCTGCGCCAGCACCTCGCCGGCGCGCTTGGCCTGCTCGGCCCCGCTCAGCGATCGCAGATCGGCCTCGGTCCAGTTGACCGAGGCCAGCGTGCGTCCGGCCTCGTCGTCGATGAGCTGGGCGAAGATCCCGCGGTTGGAGCGGAACACGGAGACCCGCGGGCGCGCGGGCGTGCCGCTGATCTTGGCGCGGACGCGGCGGCGACGGCGCAGGCGCGCCTGGGGCTTGGTCTTGACGGTCATGCTCGCTTACCGACCTTCCGGGCGACGTACTCGCCCTCGTAACGGATTCCCTTGCCCTTGTACGGCTCGGGCTTGCGCTGCTTGCGGATGAAGGCCGCCACCTCGCCCACCTGCTGCTTGGACGCGCCGCGCACGACGATGCGGGTCGGGAGGGGCACCTCGAACTCGATCCCGTCGGGCGCCTTGACCGACACCGGATGCGAGTAGCCCAGCGCCAGCTCCAGGTCGCGGCCGCGCAGCTGCGCGCGGTAGCCGACGCCCTGGATCTCCAGGCGCTTCTCGAAGCCGTCGGTGACGCCCTTGACCATGTTGGCCACGAGCGTGCGGGTGAGGCCGTGCAGGGCCCGATGCTCGCCGCGGTCGGTGGGCCGGGTGACCAGCACCTCCTCGCCGACCTGCTCCACGCCGATGGCGCGCGCGACGCGCTCGGTGAGCTCGCCCTTGGGGCCATTGACCGTGACGCGCTCGGGCTCGATCGCGATGGTCACGCCCGCGGGCACCGAGATGGGTTGTCTGCCGATTCTGGACATCGTGTGTATTAGCTCCTGTCCAGCCTTACCAGACCCGCGCCACGACCTCGCCGCCAACGCCCTGTTGGCGGGCCTCGTGGCCGGTCATGACGCCCTTGGAGGTCGAGATGATCGCCGTGCCCATCCCGCCCTGGATACGGGGGATGTGCGCATGGTCGACGTAGGTGCGCTGGCCGGGCCGCGAGACACGCTGCATTCCGCTGATCACCGGCTTGCGCTCATCGCTGTACTTGAGCGTCACGGTGATCTGCTCGTTGGGCCGGCCGTCCGCCGGGGGATCGATCCGGTAGGCGTCGATGTAGCCCTGCTCCTTGAGGATCCTCGCCAGCTCGCGCTTGAGCTTGGAGGACGGGATCGCCACCTCGTGGTGCTGGGCCTGGGCGCCGTTGCGCAGGCGCGTGAGGAAGTCGGCGATGGGGTCGGTCATGGACATGATTTCGCCCGCCCTACCAGCTGCTCTTGGTCATGCCGGGGATGTAGCCGTTGTGGGCCAGTTCGCGCAGGCAGATCCGGCACACGCCGAACTTGCGATAGACCGCGCGGGCACGCCCGCAACGCCGGCACCGGGTGTAGCCCCGGGTCTTGTACTTGGGTGTCCGCTGTTGACGGACGCGCTGTGAAAGCTTCGCCACGTGACTCCTTCTAAGCCTGGGTTGCGGCCGGCGTTTCCACCACACGTGCGGCGGGGGCCCGGCCCTCCTTCGAGAACGGCATTCCGAAGGCCTCCAGCAGGGCGAAGGCCTCCTCGTCGCTGGCCGCCGTCGTCGTGATCGTGATGTCCAGGCCGCGGACCTGGTCGATCTCGTCGTAGTCGATCTCAGGGAAGATGATCTGCTCGCGGACGCCCATCGAGTAGTTGCCGCGACCGTCGAAGGCGCGCGGGTTGAGCCCGCGGAAGTCGCGGATCCGAGGGATCGCGATCGACATCAGGCGGTCGAGGAACTCGTAGGCGCGCTCGCCACGCAGCGTGACGGCAACGCCGACGGGCATGCCCTCGCGCACCTTGAACTGGGCGATCGACTTGCGGGCGCGGCGGATGTTGGGCTTCTGGCCGGTGATCGTGCCGAGCTGCTCCGACGCGGCGTCCAGCACCTTTGAGTCCTGCTTGGCGTCCCCGCAGCCCATGTTGACGGTGACCTTGACGACCCGCGGTGCCTGCATGACCGTCGAGTATCCGAACCGCTGCACCAGCGCAGGGCGGATCTCCTCGAGGTACCTCGTCTTCAGTCGTGCGGTGGTGGGAGATGCTGTCGTCATGGTCCTAATCCAATCGGGCGCCGGTGCGCTTGGACACGCGCAGGCGCTTGCCGTCCTCGATCTCGACGCCGACCCGCGTCGGCTTGCCGTCCTTGGGGTCGACCAGCATCACATTAGACACGTGGATCAGCCCCTCGCGCTCGATCACGCCGCCGCCGCGCTGGCCCGCGGCCGTCTGGGTGGGCCGCTGATGGCGCTTGATCATGTTCAGGCCCTCGACGGTGACCCGCTCCTTCTTGGGCATCACGGCGAGCACGGTGCCGGTCTTGCCCCGGTCCTTGCCGCTGATGACCATCACCTGGTCGCCCTTGCGGATACGCGCCGGCACTAGAGCACCTCCGGGGCGAGGGAGACGATCTTCATGAAGTTGCGCTCGCGCAACTCGCGGGCCACGGGACCGAAGATGCGGGTCCCGCGCGGATTGTTGGCCGCGTCGATGAGAACTGCCGCGTTCTCGTCGAAGCCGATGTAGGTGCCGTCTTCGCGCCCGTAGGACTTCTTGGTCCGCACGACCACCGCGGTCACCACCTCGCCCTTCTTGACCGAGCCCTGGGGGCTGGCGGTCTTGACCGTGGCGGTGATGGTGTCGCCGACGCCGGCGTAACGGCGGCGCGAGCCGCCGCGCACGCGGATGACCAGGATCTCGCGGGCGCCCGAGTTGTCGGCCACGCGCAGTCGCGTCTCGTTCTGGATCATTTCGCCCGCTCCACGACCTGCACGAGCCGCCAGCGCTTGGTGCGCGACAGCGGACGGGCCTCGCGGACGATCACGGTGTCGCCGATGTGGGCGTCGTTTGCCTCGTCGTGGGCGTGAAGCGTGCGCGAGGTGCGCACGATCTTCTCGTAGCGCCGGTGGCGCCGAGCCGTGTCGATGCGCACCGTGATGGTCTTGTCGGCCTTGTCGGAGACGACGACGCCCTGGCGGACCTTCTGCTGGCCGACCACGTGCTCGCGCGCCGGCGTGGCCGTGCGCGAGTGGGCTTCAGCCTTGTGCTTGGCGGTCGCCTTGGCACGAGCGGTGCGCCGCAGCCGCGCCTTCTGGCCGCGCTCGGTGATGCGGTCGGAGTGGCGCTCCTCGGCCGTACGGGCCGGACGGGCGCCGGTCTTGGCCGCCTTCGCGGCACGGCCGCGCTGACGCCGCTCCTTGGGCGCCAGCACCTCCTGG
>JBAQGP010000858.1:0-1754 GCA_049287845.1 Solirubrobacteraceae bacterium
AGATTTACCATCGGCGTCGCGGCTACCAGTCGTGCATCGTCCCGTCCTCCAGGCGCGCGACGGGAAGCATCGCCGGCTGATACGGGAACGACGCCGCCAGCTCCTCGTCGATCGCCACCCCCAGGCCGGGGTCGTCTCCCGGGTGCAGCATCCCGTCGCGGAAGGCGTAGGCGTGGGGGAAGACGAGGTCGGTCTCGGCGGTGTGGCGCATGTACTCCTGAAGGCCGAAGTTGGGGATGGCCAGGTCGAGGTGCAGGGCCGCGGCCATGCAGACCGGGGACAGGTCGGTGGCGCCGTGGCAGCCTGAGCGCACGCGGTAGAGCTCGGCGAGGTGCAGGACGCGCCGCAGATGCGTGATGCCGCCCGAGTGCACGACGCTCATGCGGATGAAATCGATGAGCTGCTCGGAGATGAGCTGCTGGCAGTCCCAGATCGAGTTGAACACCTCGCCGATCGCCAGCGGCGTCGTCGTGTGCTGACGGACCAGGCGGAGGTTGGCCTGCAGTTCGGCCGGGACCGGATCCTCGAGCCAGTAGAGCTGGTGGGGCTCGAGCGCCTTGCCCAGCTGCGCCGCCTCGATCGGCGTCAGGCGGTGGTGAACGTCGTGCAGTAGACGCAGATCGGGGCCGTGGACGTCACGCACGTCGGCGATGACGTCGGGGATCGTGGCCAGATAGCGCCGGGTCGACCACACCTCCTGGCGGGGGCGCACGCCCTCGGCGGGCTCGTAGAACATGTCGCCGCGGCTGACCCCGTAGGTGCTGGGCAGCCCCGGGATCCCGCACTGGACGCGCACCGCCTCATAGCCGAGCTCGACGTAGCGCTTCACCGCGGCGAGCACGTCGTCCACCGTCTCCCCGTTGGCGTGCCCGTAGACGGTGACGCCGGCGCGGCAGCGGCCGCCGAGCAGCTCATAGACGGGTAGTCCCGCGGTCTTGCCCTTGATGTCCCACAGCGCCGTGTCGACGGCGGCGATCGCCGTCATGGTCACGGGGCCGCGACGCCAGTAGGCCCCGTTGTAGAGGTAGCGCCACGTGTCCTCGATCGCGCCGGCGTCGCGGCCGATGAGCAGCGGGCAGACGTGCTGCTCGAGATAGGCGACCACCGCCTGCTCGCGTCCGTTGAGCGTGGCGTCGCCGAGGCCTGTGACCCCGTCGTCGGTGGTCAGCTTCAGGGTGACGAAGTTGCGGCCCGGGCAGGTGACGATCACGCGTGCGTCGGCGACCTTCGACATCGACCGGCCTCCTTGGCGCTCTGGACATGGGGCTGGCGGTCGTGCCAGTCGGGCGCAGACTATCGCCGCTGCGCGGCCACCCGCCCGGCGCTCGGCCCCCAGGCAGAAAAAGGGCAGCGCCGCCTCCGGGTGTGGCGGACGCGGCGCATGGGGGCGAGGAGTGGGCGAGAGACGGGGTGGTGAGCCGCCTCTCGCCCGGGGTGTCCTCTGCCAGCAGTGTCAACCGCGGTCGGCGCGCCGGTACTGCACGTTGGTCTAGGAGGGTGGGTGGGTCCCCACTTCCTGGACGTTTAGGCAGGTTCGGCCAGCCCCCGGCACGTGCCGCGCCGGGCCCGCGGGCTCCGGCGCGGATCAGCTCTCGGCGGCCTGCGGCCGAGGTGCGCCCTCCAGGTGCGGATGGGGCACGTGCAGGTGAGAGGCGCCTCGCCCAGCCCGCCGGTGTTGGACGTCGCGCTTGGTCACGGCGATGTAGGAGACCAGCGCGACGAACACGACCAGCGCGATGGCGCTGACCACCCCG
>JBAQGP010000859.1:0-11180 GCA_049287845.1 Solirubrobacteraceae bacterium
CAGATCGTCACCTTCGGCAAGATGTTCCCGCGGGCGGCGACCCGTGACGCCGCGCGCGTCCTGGGCCACGAGTACGGCGTCGGCGACCGTCTGGCCAAGCTGATCCCCGATCCGATCATGGGGCGGCCGCCGAGCTTCGAGGAGTGCCTGGCGCCGGGGCAGCCGCTGCGCGCCGAAGTGGACCGGGACGGCACCGCCAAGCAGATCGTCGACGTGGCGCAGGGCCTGGAGGGCATCGTGCGCAACTCCTCGATCCACGCCGCGGCGGTCGTCATCTCCGACCGCCCGCTCACCGACATCCTGCCGTTGCAGATCGCCGACGCCGGCGCCGACGAGAACGGCGAGCGCGTCTTCCGCACGGTCACGCAGTTCTCGATGAAGCCGGTCGAGCAGCTTGGGTTGCTCAAGATGGACTTCCTGGGACTGCGCAACCTCGATGTCATCGAGGACGCGCTTGACATCGTCGGGCGCTCGACGGGCGAGCGCCCGGACATGAGCACGCTGCCGCTCGACCACGAGCCGACCTACGAGATGCTCGCCCAAGGCGACTCGATCGGGGTGTTCCAGTTTGAGTCCGAGGGGATGCGCGAGGCGCTCAAGAAGGTGCGCCCGACCGAGTTCGACGACCTCGTCGCCCTCGTGGCCCTGTACCGGCCCGGGGCGATGGACCAGATCCCCACCTACGCACGGGGCAAGCGCGACCCCGAGATGATCTCCTACGCCGACGAGCGCCTGCGCCCGATCCTGGAGTCGACCAAGGGCGTGATCCTCTACCAGGAGCAGGCGATGCAGATCGCCAAGGAGCTGGCCGGCTTCAGCGGGGCCAAGGCCGACGACCTGCGCAAGGCGATCGGCAAGAAGAATCGCGAGGCCATGGCCAAGCTCAAGCCTGAGTTCGTGGAGGGTTGCCGCAAGTCGGGCACCAGCGAGTCGGTCATCGAGATGCTGTGGACCACCAACGAGCGGTCCGCGGACTACTCGTTCAACAAATCGCACGCCGCCTGCTACGCCCTGATCTCGTACCGCACCGCATGGCTGAAAGCCAACTATCCGGCCGAATACATGGCGGCACTGATCTCCTCGGTGATGGACACCAAGGACAAGGTCCCGTTCTTCGTGGCCCAGGCCGAGCAGATGGGGATCGCCATCCTGCCACCCGACGTCAACCTCTCAGATCACGAGTTCGTCGTGGTCGACGGCAACATCCGCTTCGGGTTGGACGCGGTCAAAGGCGTCGGCTATCAGGCGGTGGAGGCGATCAAGAGCGCCCGGGGCGATGACGGCGGGTCGCGCCCGTTCACCAGCCTGTTCGACTTCTGCGAACGCGTCGACAACCGCGCCGTCAACAAGAAGGCGGTCGAGGCGCTGATCAAGTGCGGCGCGTTCGGCTCCACCAACGACACCCGCAAGGGCATGCTGATGGTGCTCGAGCAGGCTCAGGCCGCGGGCCAGAAGACCCAGCAGGATGCGCTCATCGGGCAGGGGTCGATCTTTGATCTGGGACCGGACCTCGACGGCGACGACGGGGCGGGCACCGGTGCCGCGGGCGCGTTTGCCGCACCCACGCACGCGCCCATCCCGGGCGACGAGTTCGACCAGAGCGAGTTGCTCGCGGGCGAGAAGGAGGCGTTGGGTCTATTCATCTCCGCCCACCCGCTCAAGGAGGTGGGCCCCGCGTTGCGGGCCAAGGCCGACAGCACGCTGGGCGAGCTGTCCGCGCGCCGCGACGGGGACTGGGTCACCATTGGCGGCATGGTCACCCAGGCCAAGAAGATCAAGACCAAGAAGGGCGACTTCATGATGTTCGCCACCCTCTACGACCTGGAGACCTCGGTCGAGATCATCGTGTTCGGCAAGACGCTGGCCTCGTGTGAGGACGCGCTCCACACCGACTCGATCGTGCTCGTGCGCGGCAAGGTCGACCACAAGGACCGGGACACGACCTGCCTCATCGCCCAGCAGGTGGAGCTGTTTCAGCCCACCGACGAGGAGGTGTTAGAGGCGCAGGTCCAGGCCGCCAAGCCGGCCCTCACCCCCAGCGCGCTCAGGCTGCGCCTCGACGCCACCGCGCTGCCGGCATCCGTGCTGGGCGAGCTCAAAGACCTCCTCTCCGGGTTTCCGGGGGAGTCCGAGGTCGTCATCGAGCTGAGCACCACCATCGGGCACCGTCGCCTCAAGCTCGGCCCCAGCTTCCGGGTCTCGCGCAGCGCCGGCCTGCACGCCGAGCTCGACGCCCTGCTGGGCTCCGCGCTCATCCCCGAGGCAGTGGCCGGGCGCGAGCCAGAGCCCGCCGGCGTCAGCTGAGACCGCCACCGGTTGCGCGTGACGGCGCTCGCGCGCGGCCTCAGTGGACGTGAAGGTTGATCCCCAGCAGCAGCAGCGGCCACAGCACGATCGCCAGTAGCGCCGACACGCCCGGCTTGATGGCGTTGATGTGGTTCAGGTAGTGGTGCGAGGAGCCCAACAGCACCCCCACGATCAGCCAGACCACGCTTCCCAGGCTCAGTCTCACGGGCTCATCTCACCATTCCTGACGCAGGTTGACAAGAGCTGCCTACCCGCTTCCCCCTCGTCAGCCTCAACTCGGCAGCCAGGGCCCTCGCCAGCCGCCGTACCCCGCCACGAGCTCATCGGCATCGGCCGGTCCCCACGAGCCCTGGGCGTAGGGGATGACCTTGGGCGGGGCGTCGAGCAGCGGCTGGATGACCCGCCAGCACTCCTCGACGTTGTCCTGGCGGGTGAAGTGGCTGGCGTCCCCGTCGAGCGCCGCGTGCAGCAGCACCTCGTAGGGGGTGGCGCCGGCGCCGCCCGCGTTGGCGAACTCCATGTCGAGATCGATCTCACTGGCGCCCGACTTGTCGGCGCGGTGGGCATCGAGCACGATCCGGATCCCGGTGGCGGGATCGACCCGGATCACGATCTGGCTGGGCTCCGGCCGGCGGCGGCCGCTGGGAATGAAGGGAAGCCGCGGAGCGTGGCGGAACACCAGGCGCATCTCGGTCTGGGTCACGGGCAGGCGCTTGCCGCTGCGGATGAAGAAGGGCACGCCTGACCACCGCCAGCTGTCGATGTCCAGGCGCAGGGCGGCGTAGGTCTCGGTGGTCGAGTTGGCGCGTACGCCGTCGATGTCGCGGTAGCCCTCGTACTGCCCGCGGACGTAGTGCTCGGGCTTGGCGTCCGCCATCGCCGCGAACACCGCCTGCTTGGCGTCCTTCTGGCGGTCGGGGTCACCGGCGGCAGGTGCATCCATGGCGACGCCGGCGACGATCTGCATGAGGTGGTTGACCACGACGTCGCGCAGCGCCCCGACCGGGTCGTAGAAGTGACCGCGGTCCTGGACGCCGAAGCTCTCGGCCATCGTGATCTGGACCGAGGAGACATAGTTGCGATTCCACACCGGCTCGAGGATCGCGTTGGCGAAGCGCAGATAGAGGACCTCCTCCAGGCCCAGCTTGCCCAGGAAGTGGTCGATCCGGTACAGCTGGGGCTCCTCGAGATACTTGTGCAGGTCGCGCGCCAGCGTCCGCGCCGAGTTGAGGTCATGCCCGAACGGCTTCTCCACGACCACCCTGCGCCCGCCCTGGACGAGCTTCGCCCCCGACAGCCCGGCGATCACCATCTCGAACAGAGACGGCGGGATCTCGAGGTAGAAGACCGGGTTGGTGGCGCTGCCCAGCGCCGACGCCACCGCCTCGTAGGTGGCGCCGTCATTGAAGTCGCCGCCGACGTAGGACAGGCGCTTGGCAAATCGCTTCCACACGGCGTCGTCGATGGACTCGCCCGTGGTCCTGACCGCCTGCAGCGCATGCTCGCGCAGGTGCTCGTCGGTCCAGTCCTCGGCCGCCACGCCGATCACCGGGCAGTCCAGGAGCCCGCGCGCATCCAGCCGGTAGAGCGAGCGCAGGGTCATCTTGCGCGCGAGGTCGCCGGTGATGCCGAACACCACCAGGGCGTCGCCGGGTCGGGTCAGGTCGCTCATCCGCCGCGGACGCTAGCGCGCCCCGGCCGGCTGGCGCTGCGAGCCGCGGTCCGGGCCCGGGAGGCCAGGCCCCGCTTGCGCAACATGAAGCAGAGCTCAACCTCCTCGCGCGACGGGCCCTGGCGCTCGGGTCCCTGGGTCTCGATCACCAGCGGGAGCTTCTCGAAGCGCGGCTCGGACAGGAACGCCGCGCAGCCGCGCTCGCCGAGCTCGCCCGTGCCGATGTTGGCGTGACGGTCACGGTTGGACCCGAGCGGCGTCTGTGAGTCGTTGAGGTGCAGCGAACCCAGGCGCTTGATGCCCACGAGCCGGTCGAACTCGTTCATCGCCTCGGCGAGGCCGGCGGCGGTCCGGATGTCATAGCCGGACGCCAGCAGATGGCAGGAATCCAGGCACACCCCCAATCGCTTGCCGCCGCCGGCGGCCGAGATCAGCTCGGCGAGCTCTTCGAAGGAGCGCCCCAGCGTGCCGCCCGCCCCCGCCGTGTCCTCCAGGTGCAGCGGACAGCGGTCGGTCTCCGACAGCGCCTCCTTGATCACCTTGCCCGCGCGCCTGATCGCCTGCGTCACGTCCCCCTGCTTGGCCGACCCGGGGTGCAGGACGACGCCGGCCGCGCCGATTCCCGCCCCCACGCGCAGCGACTGGATCAGCGACGCGCGGGACTTGTCACGGATCTCGGCGTCCTCTGAGGCGCAGTTGAGCAGGTACACCGCGTGGATGAGCACCGCCTTGACCGGGCTGGGCTTCATCGCCTTGCGGAACGCGTCGAAGTCGTCGTCGCCGTAGGCGGTGGGCCGCCACATGCGCGGCGACTGGTTGAAGATCTGGATCGCTTGACAGCTTTTCTCGACCCCGCGCTCGACGGCCTTCGCGAGACCGCCCGCCGGTGATACGTGGGCGCCAATTAGCATGCTTGACCTTATGTCCTTACGTGTTCGGTTTGCTCCGTCCCCGACCGGGGCCCTGCACATCGGCGGCGCGCGGACGGCGCTGTACAACTGGCTGCTGGCGCACGGGCAGGGAGGCACCCTCGTCCTGCGGATCGAAGATACCGACCGGGAGCGTTCGACGCCCGAGAACGTCGAGCAGATCCTCGATGCCCTGAATTGGCTGAACCTCGACTACGACGAGGGCCCGATCCTCCAGTCTGAGCGCGCCGAGCGTCACGCCGAGGTCGTGGCCCAGCTGCTCGCCGACGGGCACGCCTACCGCTCCAGCGCCACGACCGACGATGTGCGCGCCTACAAGGAGCGCCACGGCTCTGATCGCGGGTTTCGCGGGGAACCAGAGGACTCGGGGGCGATCCGGCTGCGGGTCCCCGACACCGGCGAGACCGTCGTCTCAGACGTCGTCCGGGGCGAGGTCGCGTTTCCCAACGCCAGCCAGGACGACCCCGTCATCGCCCGGGCCGACGGCACGCCGGTCTACAACCTCGCCGTCGCCGTCGACGACCTCGACGCGCGCATCACCCATGTCGTCCGCGGTGAGGACCACATCTCCAACACCCCGAAGCAGATGTGGGTCCTCCAGGCGCTGGGCGCGACGTTGCCGCAGTACGCCCATCTCTCGCTGCTCTACGGACCGGACGGCAAGAAGCTCTCCAAGCGCCACGGCGCCGCCTCGGTCCAGGAGCTGCGCGAGGCCGGCTACCTCCCCGAGGCCGTCGACAACTACATCGCACTGCTCGGCGCCGGCTTTGCCTCTGACGAGGAGTTCTTCAGCCTCCCTGAGCTCGCCCAGCGCTTCCGCCTCGAGCGTGTCTCCAAGAACCCGGCGATCTTCGACGAGCAGAAGCTGCGTCATCTCGACGGCCGGCACCTGCGCGCGCTGGGCACCGACGAGCTGACGGCGCGCCTGGAGCGGTTCACAGGACGAGCGGGCCTGCGCGGCGCGGTCGAGATCACCGAGGAGAAGATCCAGACGCTCGCCGACTTCTGGCCGCTGGTGTCGTTCCTGTTCGACGGCCCCGTCGACGACCCCAAGGCGTTTGACAAGGTCATCCGTGGGAACGGTGGGGTGGAGGCGCTCACCGCCGCGCGCGAGGCGCTGGCCCAGACCGACCCGTTTGACGCCGAGGGCGTGGAGACCGCGCTGCGGTCAGTGGTCGAGCGGCTGGGTGCCAAACCGGGCAAGGTCTTTCAACCGGTGCGGGTTGCCATCGCCGGTCAGACCATCTCTCCCGGTATCTTCGAGAGCGTTGCGCTGCTCGGAAAGGACGAGACACTGGCCAGGATCGACTCCGCACTGGCCCGCGGGCGGGACGACGTCGACTGATCGCAGGCCGGAACAGGCTAAACCGCCCGCGCCCATCTGCCGATACTAAAGGCATAGCTTGGGAGCAAGCCGATTTCTGCGACTCCGACGTGCCCACGAACGGGTAGGAAGAGATGAGGTCCCGGTGGCAACCGCTGCATTGAAGATCGCTGTGCCAACTGACCCGTACGCCACGCGCGAGCGCCATCACAACGAAGGCCACGGCCGACGGCTGACGACCGCCTTCGAGGCCCTCGAGGCATACCCCGTGCTGGTGGAGTCGCGCAACCGTGTCCTGCGCCTGTTCGAGGACGGCGAGCCGTCCATCGGCGACGTCGTCGCCGCCGTTGAGGCCGACGTCGCGCTGGCCGTGACCGTCGTACGCCTCGCCAACCAGGTTGAGGGTCCCACGGCGGGTCGCGTCGACAGCGTCGTCGCCGGCGTCGACGTGCTCACCCCTCGCACCGTGCACGCCATCGCCAGCCGCGCCCGCACCTTCGACTTCTTTGAGCGCACCGCCGTCTGGCAGGGCATCCCCGAGCGCTTCCGCCTGCACTCCGTGGCCACCCAGCGCGCGGCCGACCGTATCGCCCGCGAGATCGGTCACGAGGCCCGCGATCGGCTGATGGTCACCTCGCTGCTGCACGACATCGGCAAGCTCGTGCTCGTCCACGCCTACCCGGGCTATCCGGCCCAGGTTCACGGCGAGGCCCGCACGCCGGAGGATCGCCTTCAGCGCGAACGCCGCGAACTCGGCGTCGACCATGCTCTGGTCGGTGGCGTCCTCGCCCGCCGCTGGGCGCTGCCCAAGTCGATCGCCACGGTCATCGAGCGCCACCACGCCGAGGATGCCACCGGGGAAGCCGCCATCGTCCGGCTCGCCGACATGCTCGCCCACTATCTCCTGGGCGGGTCCATCACCCCCGCGGAGCTGCTGTCGGTGGCCCGCACGGTCGGGCTGACCCCGGCCAGCCTGCGCAAGGTCATGTACGAGCTGCCGCTGCCCGCCTCGGGCGAGCGTCCCCGCCAGGTGGAGCCGTGCCCGATGTCCAGCCGCGAGGTCGATGTCCTGCGTCGCCTCGCCCGGGGGATGGTCTACAAGCAGATCGCCAACGAGCTGGGACTGTCGACGAGCACGATCCGTACCCACCTGCACAACGTGTACGGCAAGCTCGGCGCCATGGACCGGGCCCAGGCGGTCCTGATCGCCACCGAGCGCGGTTGGATCTAAGCCGACGCGCCCCGCGCCCATTAGCATCGGGCGCGCATGATCTCGGTTACCACCAAGTCGCCATATGCCCTGAGCGCGCTGGTGGAGCTCTATCACCAGGGCGGCGCGGGACCGGTCCCGATCGCCGAGCTCGCGCGCCGGCGTGACATCCCGGTGCAGTTCCTGGAGCACCTCTTCGCCACGCTGCGCCGAGCCGGGATCCTGCGCTCGCAGCGAGGCGTCAAGGGTGGCTACAGCTTTGCGCGGCCCAGCGACGCGGTGACCGTGCTCGAGCTGGTGGAGCTGCTCGACGGGCCGCTCGGCGCGGAAGCGACCGGCGTGTTCGCCACCGCCGCCGCCGCTGCCCGCGCGGTCCTTGCGGAGGCTACGGTGGCGTCGATCGCCGAGGCGGAGATCCGCGCGACGGGCGCGCCGATGTACCACATTTAGGGCGTCTCGAAGGCTCCATGCATGTGGAGGATCGGGGAACGGCGGTTGTGCGTCGCCGCGACGGCCCGATGCGCGGGACACCTCTACAAACCTGTGCGTACCCACCAATGCATGACGCCCTCCGAGTACGAACCGGTCGGGGCGGTGGGTCAATGGTATATGCGTCCGCTGATGGCCTGACGCAACATCCACATATTCGACAGCGGGTTCAAGGACGAGTGACACATAGCCGACCTTAGGGGTGCGTGCCGTTTTTCGTACTTCTCAGCAGGGCACAGTCGAGCATGCGCGCTCCTTTCCTGCTCACCGGGCGCCTTGTCACACTCACCATCGCGCTCGGCATGGCACTGCTTTTCGGTACGCAGGCCGCGCTCGCCGCTCCGGCGAAGACCTGCACCGTGGGTCACGCGACCGCGCCATTTCTCTCGAGCGACGGCAGCCGCGCGCCCAGGGTATCGGGGTCGGTGCTCGTGGTGACGCGGACGAGCGCCACCACCATCGGCACGCCGGGCACCGGCGCTCCCCACACTGCCCGGCCAAGCGTCGGGGTGGGCCAGGCCTGGCTCGAGTTCTGCATCCGGGCCGGCCGCGTCGCGCACGGCGCCTGGCTGCTCACCACCCGCCCCGCTGGGCTGTCTGTCGTGGCGACCGGCGCGCGCGCCCTGGCCCTGAGGCAGACCATCAGCGGCCACCCCCGGACGCTGGGGAGCGTTGCCCTGACGTCACGGCCACAGATGATCCAGATCGTCCTGGATCGACCCCATCAGCGGGCCTCCGTGATGGTCGGCGGCGGACGCCGCGCGAGCGTTCCCGCCACGATTCCCGCCACCACGGTGATCTCGATCGGCAGCCCGACCCACCCGGTGAGCAGCGGGGTAGTGGCGGTCGCGTCCGATCCCGCCCCGTCATCGACCAACCCGGTGCCGTTGGGTACGCCGGTCACGACGCCCGCGTCCATGGCGCCACCGACCACCGAAGGCACCACCACAACGGCGAACGTGCCGACCGGCGCGACGACTGCGGGGACGGCGACGACCGGCACGCCGCCGCCGATCGCCCCCACACCGCCGTCGCCGCCCCCGGCGACGGGTGACAGTGGAGCCACCCCCGGCTACACCGCGACCCAGGCGTCGACGGTGCCGTACAACGCGTTCTCCCCGACTAGTTTCTGGAACACGCCACTCGCGTCCGCGGCATCACTTGATCCCAGTTCACAGACCTACGTCAACGACCTGGTCAGCCAGGTGAACAGCTTCGGCGCATGGTTGAACACGACCGCATACAGCGTCCCCGCATATGTCGTCCCCGCCGACCAGCCGGCAGTGACTGTCCACCTGAACACCTATGGCCCCGATCTGCAACAACAGTTCGATGCCGTGCCCATCCCGCCGGGCGCGGAGCCGGCCGCCGGCACCGACGGAAGTCTCACGGTGTGGCAGCCGTCGACGGACAAGATCTGGGACTTCTGGCAGCTGAGTCAGTCCGCCTCGGGGGCATGGAGCGCGAGGTGGGGCGGGGAGATGGACAACGTCTCGACGAACCCCGGCTACTTCACCCATTCCGCACAGACCGACAGCTGGGGCGCGACCGCGACCGGTCTGCCGCTGCTGGGAGGGCTGATCACGATCGCCGATCTCAAGCGTGGGTACATCAATCACGCGCTCGCGATGGCGGTGCCCCAGGCCACCCAAGGCGTCTTCTCGTGGCCGGCCCAGCGGACCGATGGCCGCTTCACCGGCGGAACCGCGCTCCCTGAGGGGCTGCGCTTCCGCCTGAACCCGACGGTCGACATCGCGAGTCTGGGCCTGCCGTACTTCGAGCGCATGTTGGCCGAGGCCGCTCAGACCTACGGCATCGTCATCCGCGATCAGTCAGGGTCCGTGTCGCTCTATGCACAGGATCCAACGACGACCGCCTCCAATCCATGGGTGTCGCCGTTTGACGGCTGGAGCGAGGGCACCTACCTCTCCTGGTTCCCCTGGAACGATCTCCAGGCGCTGCAGACGCAGCTGTCGACGACGTCCTGACCGCGCGATCTGACTGGGCGTTCCTCCCCGTCGCGCTCCGTCCCGCGTCGCCCAGCGGGGCGGGTCGACTGACGGTTCTCTAGGGTGTCTGGGAGCATGCGCGCGATCCCAACCGACATCACAGAACTGGTGGGTCGCACGCCGATGGTCAAGCTCACCCGCCTGGGCACCGGGTCAGACGTCGAGCTTTTCGCCAAGCTGGAGGCGATCAATCCCGGGGGCAGTGTCAAGGACCGTATCGGCGTTGCCATGATCGCGGCCGCCGAGCGCGACGGCCGCATCGAGCCGGGCAAGACGACGATCGTCGAGGCGACCAGTGGCAACACCGGGATCGCCCTGGCCTTCGTGTGTGCGGCCAAGGGCTATGACCTGATCCTCACGCTCCCCCAGGGCATGAGCCGGGAGCGCGAGGCCCTCTTGCGCCTCTACGGCGCATCTGTCGAGGTCGTCGAATCGCTGGGCGGGATGACAGAGGCGGTTCAGGCGGCGCAGGCGCTCGCCGTCCGCGACGACGTGTTCCTGCCCGACCAGTTCTCCAACCCCGCTAACCCCGAGATCCACCGGCGCACCACCGGGCCGGAGCTATGGGATGCCCTCGACGGCCGCATCGACGTCTTCGTCGCGGGCGTCGGCACCGGGGGAACGATCACGGGAGCGGGAGCGGTGCTCAAGGAGCGCAATCCCAACTGTCACGTCGTGGCGGTCGAGCCGCGCAGCTCGGCGGTCATATCGGGCGGACCGGCGGGGCCGCACAAGATCCAGGGGATCGGGGCAGGCTTCATCCCCGAGGTGCTCGACCGCGGGCTGCTCGACGAGGTCATCGCCGTCGACGACGAGGACGCGATCGATACAGCGCGCCTGCTCGCGCGCCGCGAAGGCGTCCTGGGCGGCATTTCGTGTGGCGCCGCAGTGTGGGCGGCGTTGCAGGTCGCGCGCCGCCCGGAGTTCCGCTCGGCGCGGATCGCCACGATCCTGCCGGATTCCGGCGAGCGGTATGTCTCGACGCCGTTCTTCGCCCCCTGAAAGCCGGGGCTCGTCGCTCGGTAGGCTCTGTCGCAATGTTCGGGCTCGGCCTGATGGCGCGCACCGTGGCGGAGATCCGGCGCGACGTGGCGGCGGCCAAGAGCCGGGATCCGGCCGCGCGCGGCGTCAGCTCGCTGGAGATCCTCGCCGCGTGGCCGGGTGTGCACGCGCTGCTCGCTCATCGCGTCGCCCACGCCCTCGGCGCGGCGCGCGTCCCCCTGCTCCCGCGCCTGATCGC